>NZ_JBKVXZ010000016.1:0-61684 GCF_046973065.1 Flintibacter sp.
CTCCTGGAACTGGTCGCCCGCCTCCTCGCTGAATTGGTCCAGATCGTCCCGCAGGCTGTCCAGGCTGCCGCTGATGGCGGTGGTGTGCTGGTAGAGCTGGTCGGACATGGCTTTGAAGTCGTCCCGGCCCTCCGTCCCGGCGGCGTGGGTGCGGTCCTGGATGGCAGACAGGGAGTCGTGGATGGCCTGGGCGTCATCCACACCCCGGGAGACCATGTCATTGAGCTGATTGGTGAAGTGCTCCAGCTGGTCAAAGAGGGAGGAGAGGCTGTTGGTAAGCTGCTGGGAGGGGGAGGGACCATAGGTGAGGCTGGTGTTGGGCTCAAACTGGCCCGCAATACCTCCCACGTCCTTACGGCCCTGGATGGGAGCGGTGTTGGAGCAGCTGGAGATCTCCCCAGACTGAAGACCCACGATGCCGCCCATGTTGTAGCCCACGTGCTGATAGCCTACCGCGCCGGAGTTGGTGCAGCCCCGGATGGTCCCGCGGGACAGGCCAGCGATACCGCCCACACTGGTGGGAGTCTCCTGGTCGGCCTGGGTGTTGATTTCGCCGGTGTTGGAGCTGTTCTCCACCGTGCCCAGGTTCTGCCCGGTAATGCCGCCCACGTTGGTCACGCCGGTGACAGCGGCAGCGCTGGTGCAGGACTGAATGCAGCCGCTCTCGCCGTTCAGGCCAACCAGACCGCCGATATCTTCCTGCCCGGACACGGAGCCCTGGGCGGCACAGCGGCTGACCGTGCCGTAATTTTCTCCCACCAGCAGGCCCGCCTGGCTGGCGGAACCCTGGGGAGCCAGGTCCCCTTCCACGGTGAGGTCCTCCACCACGGCGCTGGCGGTCAAGGTACGGAACAGTCCGGTTTTGGAGCCCTTCTTCTTAAAGGAAAAGCCGGAGATGGTGTGGCCGTTGCCGTGGAAGGAGCCCTGGAAGATGGGCACCGGAGTGAAGTCAGAGCCGCTCAGGTCCAGGTCGGCGGTGAGCTCCACGGTGATACCCTGGGACCAGGTGTCCCGGGTGCATTGTTTGGAGAAGTTGGTAAAATCCTGGACGGTGGCAATGGTGACCGTGTCCGAGGCCGCAGCGGCGGGCAGGGTCAACGTACAAAGGAGCGCCAGTACCGTCAGGAGGGCGGCTCCCCGCTGTATTTGTTTCATGGTGTATGCTCCTCCTCTTCTGAGGTGTCCAGCTCCTGGTATTTGCTCTCGATGAGGGCGTCCACGCTGCCGTGGAGCACGCCCTTGAATTCGCCGTCCACAAAACCGGATACGTGGCCGCGGATGTGGCCGTCCAGGCGCATAGTGCCCTGGTTGAAGCGCTGCTTGCGGTCCAGGTTGAGGGTGATGGCGGTGCGCTCAATGAGAGCGTCGCCCAGCATCAGCAGCTGGGGCAGCACGGTCATGACCAGGATGATGGAGGTGACGGTGCCCCGGCCCAGGGTTTGACCCACCGAGCCGATGGTGGCGTCGGTGGAGATGCCGCCGATGAGGAAGCCCGCTACCGCCATGATGGTGCCCGAGGTGAGGATGGTGGGGAAGCTCTGGCTCAGGGCCTCCACCGCCGCCTGCTTGCGCTCCATCACGGTTTTCAGTTCCATGTAACGGTTGGTGATGACGATGGCGTAGTCAATGGTGGCGCCCATCTGGATGGAGCTGACCACCAGGTAGCTCAGGAAGAACAGATTCGTTCCGGTGAGAACCGGCACCGAGAAGTTGATCCAAATGGAACCCTGGATGGTAAGGACCAGCAAAATAGGCAGACCCGCTGACTTGAAGGTGAACAGCAAAATCACCATGACAAACAGAGCGGTGAGGATACTGATCTTCATGTTGTCGCCGGAGAAGGAGCTGGCCAGGTCGAAGGCGTTGGTGGAGTTGCCCACCAGGATCACATCGTCCCCGTAATATTCCTGGGCGATGGAGCGGATCTCATCCAGCAGGGCGTAGGTCTCATCCCCCTCGGTGGGCACGTCGGCCACAAAGACCAGCCGGGACCAGTTCTCGCCCCGCAGCTGCTCCAGGCCCACGTCCAGCCGCTCCTGGAGGTCGTCTACCTTGTCCGCCTGCTCCCCGGTGAGATTCACCACTCCTTTGTCCTTTTGATCCAGCAGGAACTCAAAGACATCGATGAGGGGCACGGAGTAGTCGTCCGGGTCCTGGAAGATGGCGCCGTACTCCTCCACGCTCAGGCCATAGGCCTGGTAAAGAAGGCGGGCCAGCTCAATGTCCACGCCCGCCAGCTCGGAGAACTGCCGGGGGTTCATCTCGTCGGTGAGCATCCGCCCGTCCTCTACCTCGATGTTGGCAAGGCCGGTGGCCTGGGTCACCTGGGGCAGCTGAGATACCCGCTCCAGAACGTACTTTTCCTTGTTGTAGTCCCCACGGGGCACCAGCACGGCGATGGTGTTTTTCTTGCCAAAGGTATCGGTCACCTTTTCGTCGGCAATGCGCCAGGCGGGTTTGTTGTCAAAGTCGGTGTCGTTGTTGTCAAAGACATAATCACAGTGGGAGGAGAGCACCGCTCCGACAACCACCACCACCAGAAAGATGGGAGGCAGAATGTAACGCAGACGGACGACAGCCTTGCCCCAGAAGTTGATCTTGGGCACCAGATTGCGGTGGCGGGTGCGGTCGATGGGGCCGCTGAAGAGCATGAGCAGGCCGGGCATGAGCAAAAACACGCACAGCATGGAGAACACGATGCCCTTGGACAACACGATGCCCATGTCAAAGCCGATGCGCAGCTGCATAAGCATCAGAGCCACAAGGCCCGAGATGGTGGTGAGGCTGGAGGAGGAGATCTCTACAATAGCCTTGCTCAGAGCGGCGATGTCCGCCTCCCGGGGGTCCAGACCGTTGTCCCGCTCCTCCATGTACCGGTGACAGAAAATGATGGCGTAGTCGATGGCCAGAGCCAGCTGGAGAACCACGGCGATGGAGTTGGTAATAAAGGAGATGGTGCCGAAAATAAAGTTGGTGCCCATGTTCAGCACCGCCGCCGCGGCAAAGACGATAAGGTAGACGGGCACCTCCATGTAGCTCTTGGAGGTGAACAGCAGTACCACCACGATGACCACCGCCGCAATGGCCAGAATGACGGTCATCTCCTGCTGGAGGGTGGCCGACTCGTCCCGTCCGATCTGGGTGGAGGAGTAGACGTCGTAGCCCTCCAGGGCGGAGAGCACCTCATTCATAGCCTCTACCGTGGCCGGATCGGTCTCCTCTCCGTCAAAGGAGATGGTGAACAGGGCGGAGGAGTTTTTGTAGTGTTCCTCGGTGCCGTCAAAGGCCACCTCAGATACGCCCTCAATGTTCTCCAGCTTGTGGGATAAGTCCAGGGCGGTCTGGTAGGTCACGTTGGACACCATCACGTTGGCGCTGCCCAAGGTGATGAATTCCTCGTCCATGATGGTGAGGCCCCGGCGGGTCTCGGTCTGGGCGGGGAGGTAGGAGGTGATGTCGTTGTTGACCTGGACTTTGTTGATGGAGGCCGCACAGAAGACAAAGGCGGCAATAAAGACCAGGTAGAAGGCCTTGCGCTTATCAACAATGAAGCGGGCCACTTTGGTCATGGGACTTTCCGTACGTTTTTCCTGCATAAGAGTGCCTCACTGAATGGGAATGAATTGTTCCAGGTTGGACAGCAAGTGGCTGGTGGGGAGAGGCTCATCGCTGGAGAGCCACCAGCGGATGAGGGAAAGCATAGCGCCAGTGTAGAAGTGGGCGGCCACCTGGGGATCCACCTGAGGGGAGACGGCCCGGAAGCGGGGCTCCGACAGCAAGCGGCACAGCTCTCCGGCAGCGCAGTCCTCCAGGGTGTGGGTCAGGGTGTCTGCGCCGCTGTTGAGACAGGCGCGATACAGTGCCCGGCGCTGGGCAAAGAACTGAAATACGTTGAGGGCGGCGGTGAGCAAATACTCCCGGGGTCTGCGCTCCGGGTCCTGGGGCAGGCAGGTGGCGGCGCACTCCCGCTCCAGGCCCTCCAGCAGATAGCGCAGCAGCTCCTGCTTGTCGTTGAAGTGGGCGTAGAAGGTGGTGCGGTGGACCATGGCCCGGCGGCAGATATCGGTGACCGACAGCTCCTGGAAAGACTTTTCCTCCAACAGCTGGGCCAGAGCCTCTACCAACAGCTTGCGGGTCTTGCGCTGGCGCAGATCCAGATGTTCCTCGTTTCCGTATTCCATAGCGACCTCTCCTTGTTTGGAATGGGACTATCATACTCCGTAAATCTACATTCGTCAAGATAAAATACAGATGTAGATTTATTGGGAAAAACCACTGAACTTGGCGGCTAAAATTCTCTGTTCAGACGAAGAGAATAAGGTTGCGGGCAGATGGAAATATGCGGTATTATAAGGAGCAGGAAGCGTTTTCTGTCCAGAACCTCTGGCAGCCGCATTCCATCATTTGCAGGCCGGAGCGCTACTCCATTTCAATAGTCATCCGGACCAGAAAAAAGGAGGAAAATATTTGCCGCCGGCCGGCGGTGCGGCAGTGTGGAGACCTGCCGTAATCCTGTCAGGGTTTCGCTCTCTGGCAGGGAGGTACGTGAGCAGAGGCGAGCGTACTACGGCCTGAGCCCATGTCTACTGTGAGCCTTCAGCACATCTTCAAGATCTATGACGGAAACGTCACCGCGGTGAGCGATTTCAACCTGGAGATCGCCGACAAGGAGTTTATCGTTCTGGTTGGACCCTCCGGCTGCGGTAAGTCCACCACCCTGCGTATGGTGGCCGGCCTGGAGGAGATCTCCAAGGGCGAGCTGCGCATCGACGACCGCCTGGTCAACGATGTGGAGCCCAAGGACCGCGACATCGCCATGGTCTTCCAGAGCTACGCTCTGTATCCCCACATGACCGTGCGGGAGAACATGGAATTCCCCCTGAAGCTGCGTAAGATGGACAAAGCGGAGATCGAGCGCCGGGTCAACCAGGCCGCCGAGATCCTGGACATTACTCAGTATCTGGACCGTAAGCCCAAGGCTCTGTCCGGCGGCCAGCGTCAGCGTGTGGCCATCGGCCGCGCCATCGTCCGTGAGCCCAAGGTGCTGCTGATGGACGAGCCTCTGTCCAACCTGGACGCCAAGCTGCGTAACCAGATGCGCGCTGAGATCATCAAGCTGCGTCAGCGCATCAATACTACCTTTATCTACGTCACCCACGACCAGACCGAGGCTATGACCCTGGGCGACCGCATCGTCATCATGAAGGACGGCTTTGTCCAGCAGATCGGCACTCCCCAGCAGGTCTTTGACACCCCCGTGAACCTGTTCGTGGCCGGCTTTATCGGCACTCCCCAGATGAACTTCTTCAACGGCAAGCTGGAGAAGACCGGCGCCGGCTATCAGATCCAGTGCATGGGCGCTACCATCCCTGTCACCGACGAGATGGCTCAGAAGCTGGCCTCCAAGGGCCAGGGCAATGCCGACGTGATCGTGGGCGTGCGTCCCGAGCACATCACCGTCCAGACCGAGGGCGGCAATGCCATCCAGTGCACCGTTGAGGTGTCCGAGCTGATGGGCAGCGAGTTCTACCTCCACGCCACCGTGGGCGAGGGTGAGAAGCAGCAGAACGTGGTTATGCGTATCCAGACCACCGAGCTGCCCGCCGAGTTCCGCGCCGGTGTGCCCTACGGCACCAAGATGGGCTTCACCTTCCGCAACCAGCTCATCCACCTCTTCGACCCCACCACCGAGAAGAGCCTGCTGGCCGACTAATCTGAATTGCAAAACGCCCGGAGCAGATGCTCCGGGCGTTTTTTTTGGCATCTCCGGCACGGCCGGAGATGCCCATATTTATATTCGTTAGCGGAACTGATTCAAATCCGGCTGGTAGACATAGCCGACGGCATCCAGAGTCTGAATGATCTCCTCAGGGTCCGCGTCTTCGGCATGGCACAGTTCCTCCAGGCTGGGGTAGTTGTCCCGCAGCTTGGTGTTTACCACGCTCAGCAGGAGAATAGGGTCCTTAGGCAGCATATCCGCTTCCCTCCTCTCTTAGGCATTCAGTCCCAGACCATAGATCTGGTTGGCGTTGTCGAAGAAGACGTTCTGCCAGTGAGCGCGGGGCACCAGACGCTGGATGTAGCGGATATACTCCTCCAGGTTGACGATGGGCCAGTCGGTGCCGAACATCACCCGGTCCCAGCAGCCCACATAGCTCAGCCAGCCGCGGAGCAGCTCGGCATATACGGCACGGTCCAGGAAGTAGGCGTCCAGGTCTACCCGGCCCTCCAACAGGCCGGACAGATCGGTGGACACGTTGGGGTTTTTCTCCAGCACAGCCGCCGCCTCCTGGAGAAAGGGGTTGCCGAAGTGGCACATGACGAAGCGGGTGCGGTGGTTGTCGGCAGCCGCCTCATCCAGCACCAGGGGATGGCTGTACTTGAGATAGGCCCGGGAGTAGGAGGTGAGGCCCATATGGATGGCGACCGGCTTGTCGTAGCGGGCGGCCAGCTCATAGATGGGCTGGTAGATGGGGTCGGTGAGCCAGATCTTGTTGTAGCCAGGGTAGAGCTTCACACCGCAGCAATTCTCCCGCTTTAGGTGCTCCTCTACCTGGTCGGGCAGGTCCTTGGGGATGGTCTCGCCCCGGTCCAGCACCAGGCTGTCCAGCCCGACGCAGTAATGAAACAGGTCGGTGGGGTAGTTGTGAAAGCCCACGTCCAGGCTGCGGTTTCCCATGACCACGCCGTGGACGATCTCCAGCTGTCCGCACACCTCACGCAGGTGTTCTACGGAGTTAACGTGGCCTACCTTCTCGGCCATGGCGTCGGTGCGGGGTTCGGAGGGAAAAATATGTAAATGCGCATCAATAATTTTCATGGAAAAGGCTCCTTTCATACCATTTCATTATTATAATGCGCCAACCTCCGCTCCGCAACCCCCTCAGCCGGGGAGCGTGGGGGAAAATATGGCCCAAAGTGCGTCTTCACTGAGCCCTTTGCTTGTATATTCCGCCTCTGTCCCGTCGGAATATCGAATGGTGAAGTTGATGCGGGGACCGTCGATGTCTCCCGCGTCCTGGTAGGAGCGGGAGCGGGCGGCGATGATCTCCCGGGTCATGTCCTGGGCGCGGAAGATGGGGTTGTCTACCGTCTCCCGATATTCCTCCGGCACGCTGTCGCACCAGGGAATGGAGTAGAGCCGCACATCATAGGCGGCCCGGTTGCTCAGGTCTACCGGTTCTCCCTGCGGCGTGCCACTCTCCGGGAGAGACACCCGCACGGTCACATCGCTGTATCCCCGGCTCCAGCGCAGGAACAGGGTGTTCCGCACCCCCTCCTGGTAGGAGAGCATACCCTCAAACTCCCCGTAGCCTGCGGGTGCGGAGGCAGGCAGATAAGGGGCAAAGTCGGCCTCCTGCCGGGCCTCCTCCAGGCTGGAGAAGGTCTCGGTCCGCCAGTCCGGGATGTCCGTGGTGGTGCGCAGGTGGTCCAGAGTGAACTGAATGCCATCCCCAGCGAAGGTGCGGTTGACAAAGAAGCTGTTGAAGTCCAGGGCGGTGTCCTTGCCCTCCGGATCAGTTTGGCCGTAGTTGACAAAGCGCACCCCAATGCCGTCCTTGAGTGCCTGGATGGTCACCTTTGTCTCAGAATTGCCGTCATCGTTCCAGTCACTGGTGGAGGTCCAGGCGGCGATCTCCGTACCAAAGTAGTCGTAGTAGGCAGGCTCCGGTCCAGCCACACAGGTGGGGGGAAGCTGATCGGGGGCCAGCTGGAGGGAGAAGTGGGCGTCTCCCTTGCTGCCTGTTACCGTTACCCACAGCAAGGAACCTTCCTTGTCATAGATGGCATCGGCGTTCAGGGTGTAGCCGTCCCAAAAGAGCGTCCAGGGGATGCCGTTTCCCTCGCTGTCGGGCCAGAACAGATCAAATAACTGCTCCTGGGTGAGGGGGCGGCCAAAGGAGCCCTCCTGGATATCATAGCGCAGAGAGCTGTCCACCTCAGTCTCCCACGGGACATAGTCGATCCCCCCCATGCAGAAGAAGTTGGCAGTTCCCTCTCCGCTGTCCGGCACCAGGTAGCCCGAGGACTCTCCGGGGCCGAAGTTATCCTGGATGCCGGGGACAATGGTGTCGGAGGCCACCGGATTGGGGCCGGAAGCGGGGGACAGGCCCACATACAGGGCCAGGCAGGCCGCTGCGCCGCAGGCGGCCAGGGCGGCCATCTGTCCCGCATGGGAGCGGCGGGGACGGGGCTTTAGTTCACACAGGCGGCGGTGAAAATCCGGGGACACCTGCTGGGAATCCATATACTGAGTGTAGTATTTCACTGAAAATCTCCTCCTAACAATCGGCGAAGCCGCTCTCTGGCCCGGGAGAGCCGGGAGCGGACCGTGCCGGGGCGGCAGTGGAGCAGCTGGGCGATCTCCTGGGTGGAGTAGCCCTCGTAGTAGTGCAGATGGATGACGGCCCGGTCCTGGGGAGGAAGGGCGTACAGCTCCTCCAGTTCCTCCCGTTCCTCCGGGGAGGGAGCGGGCAGTTCCTCCCACAGGGGCACTGTGGGCCGCCGCCAGCGCAGGCGAAGGCGGCTTTTGCAGCCGTTCACCAGCACCCGCATCAGCCACGCCCCGGGAATCTCTAAATTTTGCGGTGCCTTTTCCAAAAAGGCAAGAAAGGCCTCCTGTACCGCGTCCTGGGCCTCGCTGGGGTCACCCAGAATGGCCAGGGCGGTGCGGTAGAGACGGTTTTCTTCCTGGGTGACCAGGGTCTCCCAATCCACCGGTGGGTTGGTTGGATGGTTCATCGCTTCACCCCCTTCTACACAGGTTGACGCTTTTTCGGGGAAAATTGTTGCAGGGGAGAAAAGTTTTTCAGAAAAAATTCAGCCTGCCGCCCAGAGGGCAGCAGGCTGAAACAGAATTGAGGAATTTACTGAGCCACGGTAACGGAGGTGATGTGGGGGTTGACGCCCTCATACCAGTAGAGGAAGCCCTCCATGTCGATGGTTTGGCCGATCTCCAGAGCCTTCACCGCCGCGTACACGTCGGTGGTGTTGTCACAGAGATAGGACTCCACGGTGAAGGTGTAGGTCTGGCCGTTGTAGGAGGCGTTGAAGTACAGGTCGTCGCCGTCGGTGCCGGAGCCGTCCCAGCTGTACAGGAAGGCGGCCTCATTGCCGCTGGCATCCTGAGAGGGCTCCACAGTCAGGCCCTTGAAGGAGACCAGCTGGTTCTGGTGGTCGATCAGGGTATCGGCGCCCAGCAGCTCGGTCACGTCCAGGGGCTCGGCCACGAAGGTGTCGCCGCCCTCCACGATCTGGATGGAGGCGTCGATGATCTCCACCTCGCCGGACCACTCGGTCTTATAGCCAGTGACCTGGATCTTGGTGCCGGGGGTCAGTTGGTCGTAGAGCTCCTGGGAGCAGGCGGCATCATAGACAAAGTAAGCGCCGTCCTGGTCCTGGGTGTACAGGGTGGCCTTGTCCTCCCACCAGGACTGCTTGGCCTGGACGTAGGTCTCCACAGTGACCTGGCTGTCCAGATCGGCGGCCATATACTCCTCGTAGCTCATGACCTCGCCGGCGGTCTGGGAGCCGGAAGCGGAGGACTGGGACTGAGAGGTGGTATCAGAGCCGCTGCCGGAGCTGTTCTGAGAGCTGGTGTTCCCGTTGCTGCCGCAGCCGGTGACGGCCAGGGCCATGGTGAGAGCCAGGGTCAAAAGAATGGTACGTTTCATCTTGCTTCTCCTTTTCAATGGGTTTGGACAGGTTGTCCGCTTTCATTATAGCTGGAATTTTCAAGAAATCAATGGCCAGCCCGCTTTTTCCGCGCGCTGAGGACCACCCACACCAGGATCAGAATCCAGGCCGCAGCCAGGCTGCCCAGAAGGATCACCGCTGTCTGGGGCAGGGGTCCAAGATCGGCGGGACCGGAGGCGGAGGCGCTGGTCTCGTCCAGGTGGTAGAGGGCTTTTACCTCGTCAAAGAGGGAATCCCAGTAGGCCTCATCCACCGTCTCACCCCGGCGCACCGACTTGGCGGTGTTCTCAATGAGCTGTCCGGCAGCGTCCCGCAGGGAGGCCGAGCCGTTGAACACCGGGGTGACAAAGGTGTCGTCGGTGTGGTCCAGCAGCAGCTGGGTGGCCTCGATCTTCACGTCGTAGTAGGTGTCATTGTCCTCGCCGGAGCGGGACAGGTAGTCCTGGTAGGTGGGGTCCTGCTGAGCCTTGGAGGTGACGGGGACATACCCCTCGGTCTGGGCGTAGGGGATCTGCACCTCATTGGTGAGCAGGAACTGAGTGAACAGCCAGGAGGCCAGCACCTCCTGGGAGTCTTCCTTGTTGAAGATACAGATGGAGGGTCCCTGGGAGATCATCTGGGGGTTCTCCGGGTCAAACTGGGGGATGGGCATGACCACCGTCTCAAAGTCCACAAAGGCGTCGGGACTGATGTCGGAGAGCGGGGCGTTGGCGCCCATCCAGGTGGAGCCGGCGGTGGAGTCGATGGCGAAGATACACTGGCCGGCGTTGAGGAAGTTGGCGGGGTAGCTGGAGATCTTGAAGGTGGAGAAGGCGCCCGTCTCCACATGCTGAGCGATGGTGGACAGCAGCTCTTTGGTGGTGTCGTTGAAGAGCTGGATGTCTCCGCTGCTGGTGGAGTAGCCTGCGTCCAGCTGCCGGAGCATCTGGATCATCATGTTGTCGGTGGACTTGTAGATAAAGGGAATCATCACCTTCTGGCCGTTGACCAGGTAATTGCCCTGGGCGTCCTGTTTGGCGACGGCCTCCGATACCTCCCAGATAAAGTCCCAGGTGAGGGTTTCCGGAAGGGTGTAGCCCAGCTTCTCCACGTAGGTCTTGTTGATGTAGCAGGCCTCGGTGGAGCGCATGTAGGGCACAGCGTAATAGGTCCCGTTCAGGTCGCACTCCTCCAGAAACTGGGGGATGATCTCCTCCTGGGTGGGACCGTCAAATTTCAGGGCCGCGCCGCCCAAGCCGTAATCCGGGTCGGCAAACAGCTCATCCAGAGGCACCACCACATTTTCCCCCGTGAGGTAGGTGGCGATGTGGTCGGGGTAGGTGATACACACGTTGGGGGTGGTGCCGGTGGAGATGTTGGTGATGACGTCGTTATAAATTTTGCCGTAGTCGGTGTACAGGCGCAGCTCCACGTTGATGTTGGGGTAAAGCTCCTCAAAGTCGGCAATGGCCTGCTTGTAGATGTCGGTCTGGCGCTTATTGGTGTCGTTTTTGGCCCAGAAGGTGATCTCATAGGTGCGGCTCTCATCAAAGGTGTCTGGCACCTGAAAGCTTGCCGTCTCCTTGGAGCCGTGGCAGCCGGTGAGTCCCAGCAGCAGGGCGGCGGAGAGCAGGGCCGCACAGACGCGTTTTCCTCTCATCCTTTGATCCCTCCTCTGGACACGCCCGCCATGATCTTCTTCCGGAACAGGAAGAACAGCAGAATGAGGGGCACGGAAATGACCACCACCGCCGCCATCATGGCGGGGATGTTCTCCCGGCCAAAGCCGTTTTCCCGAATCTCCTGGATACCGTTAGACACCAGGAAGTAGTTGGGGTCGTCGGTGATGAGACGGGGCCACACGTAGGAGTTCCAGCACTCGATGACCTTCAGGATGATGATGGTCACCAGAGTGGGGCGGCAGATGGGCAGCATCACCTTCCACAGGTACTTAAAGTCAGAGGTACCGTCTACCTTGGCTGCCCGGTAGAGCTCGTCGGGCACCTGCTCAAAGTTTTCCTTCAGCAGGTAGATATAAAACACTGAGGTGACCGAGGGGAGGATGAGGCCGGTAAAGGTGTTGCGCAGCTCCAGGCCGGTGATGGTGGCGTAGTTGGTGATGACCACCAGCTCGGTGGGAATCATCATCAGGGACAAAAACAGGGTAAACAGCAGGTTTTTCCCCCGGAACTCCATCCGGGCAAAGGCGTAGGCCGACAGGGTGATGACCACCACCATCAGAGCGGTGGTGACCACGGCGAAGAATACCGTGTTCAACAGATACCGGCCCAGGGGGACGGAGGTGAAGGCGTCGCGGTAGTTTTGCAGGGTGGGGGAGAGGGTAAAGAAGGTGGGAATGTGCTCGGCGTTGTAGGCACCGTAATCCTTCACCGAGGTGAGCAGCATCCAGTAGAAGGGGAAGAGGACCACCACCGCCCACACGCCCAGAAGCAGGTAGGTGAGTAAGCGCAGGATGCGTTTGCGGCGCAGCGCCCGTCCCTGGAGGCGTTCAAAGTCAAAAGATTGTTCCACAAGAATCCCCCCCTTAGTAGTGTACGTGCTTTTTGCTGACCAGGAGGTTGATGCAGGTGATGGTCAGCACGATGGCAAACAGAATGATGGCGGCCGCCGAGGCGTAGGACGGGAAGCCGCCGCTGTCGCCGTAGAGCATGTCGTAGACATAGCCCACAATGGTGTTCATCCCCGCCGCGTTCAGGTCGGTGCCGAAGAGGGCCACCGCATCGCTGTACGCCTTGAAAGCGCCGATAAAGCCGGTGACGATGAGGTAGAACACCATGGGGGAGATCATAGGCAGGGTGATGCGCAGGAAGATGCGTCCCTTGGAGGTGCCGTCCACCCGGGCGGCCTTGTAGTAGTCCGGATTCACCGAGGCCAGAGCGCTGGTGAGAATGAGGATTTTAAAGGGCATGACCACCCAGATGGTGTAAAAGCACAGCACGAACATCTTGGCCCAGTAGGGTCCTTCAATGAAGTCCACGCTGGAGCCCCCGAACCACTGGATCATCAGGTTGATGAGACCGTCGGTGTACTCCGTCTTCTGAAACAGGATCATGAACACCAGACCCACCGCCAACGTGTTGGTCACGTAGGGCAGAAAGTAGATGGTCTGGAACAGATCCCGGAGAGGCCGGATGGAGCTGAGAGCCAGAGAGATGACCAGAGCCAGTCCGGTGGACAGGGGCACAGTGATGATGACCAGCAGGAAGGTGTTTTTCACCGCCTGCAAGAAGTAGGGGTCGTGGAGCACGTAGGAGTAGTTATACAGTCCCACGCCGAAGTAGGTCTGGGAGGCAAAGTTATACCCCTCCTCCACCGAGTAGATGAACACATCGATGAGGGGATAGACCATGAATGCTGCCAGAAACAGCAGAGCGGGCAGCAGGTAGAGCCAGGCTTTTCGTTGTTGTTTCATCGCGCACCCCGAATCCGGCAGCCGGAGTCAGGCTGGAAGAGAAATACCTTTTCCGGCTTTAGAGCGAAGCGGATGCTCTGGGCGCTGCGGTCCACCGGAGCATCGGCGGTAATGATGGCACGGAGGGTGGGGGACTGACAGGCGGTGGAGGCCACCACGCTGATGTCCCGGCCCATCACCTCTACGCCGCTGAGGGCGCAGGAGAGAGGCCCGTCGGCCTGGGGCAGGAAGCCCTCGGGGCGGATGCCCACGGTGACGCTCTGGTCCGGGATGCCGGGGACAGGGAGTACCGCCGCTCCGCCCAGGCAGAGCATCCCGTTCTGGATCTGGCCGTCAAAGACGTTGATGGGGGGCGTGCCCAGGAACTTGGCCACGAACAGGTTGGCGGGGTCGTCATAGACCTGCTGGGGCTGGCCAATCTGCTGCAAAACCCCTTCCTTCATGACCACGATGCGGTCGGAGATGCTCATGGCCTCCTCCTGGTCATGGGTGACAAAGACGGTGGTGATTTTGGTGGAGCGCTGGATTTTCCGAATCTCCTCCCGGGTCTGGAGGCGCAGCCGGGCGTCCAGGTTGGAGAGAGGCTCGTCCAGCAGCAGGACGTGAGGCATTTTTACCAGTGCCCGGGCGATGGCCACCCGCTGCTGCTGGCCGCCGGACAGCTCGCTGGGCTTGCGGTCCAGAAGCTCCCCGATCTGTACCAGCGAGGCCGCCTCATCCACCCGCCGGGCCATCTCCTCTTTGGTAAGGCGGTCTTTCCCCTTTAAATTTTCCAGAGGGAAGAGGATGTTTTTCCGCACCGTCAGGTGGGGGTAGAGGGCGTAGTTCTGAAACACCATGCCCACGCCACGCAGCTCCGGGGGCAGGGCGGTGACGTCCCGGTCGCCGAAGAAGATCTTTCCGCTGGTGGGCTGCTCCAGCCCGCAGATGAGGTTCAAGGTGGTGCTCTTTCCGCAGCCGGAGGGGCCAAGCAGGCCGATGAGCTGGCCGTCAGGAATTTCAAAGGTGAAGTCATTCACAGCAACCACTTCGCTGGAGGACTTCCGGCCAGGGCTGTGAAAGGTTTTTGTAAGATGCTCAAGCTGAATATTCATAGGCGTATCTCCCTCCCAATTCCGTTTGATTATAGCCGAAACAAGCTTTTTTCTCAAGGGAGTCAGACGGAGGAAGAAAGCTTGCCGCCGGGGGTTGCGTGGGTCAGCGTGCGCTGGATAAAGGCCAGGTACTGGAAAAAACCGTCCTCGTCTGCCTGGGGATAGGAAAATCCCAGCTGTGCCCCCACATCATTGGCTGTGTCGTGGAACAGACCGCAGGCGGTACGTATCGCCTGCCACATATGCTCATAGTCGCTGTCGCAGTAAATCTTGGTGTAGCGCTGGTAGAGGGAAGGGGGCAGGCAGCGCCGGAAAAACTTATTGGATTTCCCGCAGGAGACGGAAAAATCTGTGGCACAGCCCACGTACCAGGCCAGCATCTGCTCCAGCATCGGGCGGGTCTGAGTGTGGTAGGTGGTCATGGCGAAGGGAAGCTCGTTGCGGGCAATGCCCTTGGCCACATCGCACAGGCTCCAAAAAAATTCGTTGCAGCACCCATGAAACTGGCTGGCGGTGGGAGGCTTGACATGAAAGTCCTCGTCGCTGGGGGGCGGCAGCTTGGGAAGACAGCCGATTTTATCCAGCAGGGGCAAAAAGAGCTTGTTCCGGGTGCAGCCCTGCTGCATATGTTCTACCGTCTCCACACCCAGGTCGATCCGGTTTCCGTCTTCCAGCAGAAGAAGCCAGGAATAGAGCTGCTGGTAGTTGGAGCGCAGCCCAAACCGGTCGCCGTATCCAAAGTCATCGTCCTGTTCCTGGGGCAAAATCCGTGGACCGAAGACATCCAGCCATGCCGGGTCTGCCGGAAAGAGTCGGTTTCCGTGACCACATACATAAGGTCAAAGTCCTGATAGACATCCTTGGGCACATTGGGGTTTGTGCGGGAGCCTTTCAGGTAAGCTGCCAGGATCCGGGAGTCGGATTTGGCCACAGACAAAATCAGGTCCATAATTTCCTGTTCACTGCGCATGGGATCGGTCGCCTCCTTGCTGTACTGCCGAGCGTTCTTCCTAATTATAACAAACGGCGGGGAGACAGGCAAATGGGAAAGTCGGGGCAAAAAAAGGCACCGCCCAAATGGGCGGTGCCTTCAACAGATCATCAGCACGTTATATACCGGAGAGGGGAGATTTATCAATCCTGAGATCAGCATAGGCCCAGCAGATGGCGCACTTCACCAATCATATATAACGATCCGCAGGCGCATACCACATCTTCCGGTCCGGCCAGAGCCAATGCTTGCTTGATTCCTTGCTCGGTAGTCTCGCAGGCATCGGCCTGGATGCCTAAGCCATGGAGATAATCCGCCAGCTCCTGAGCACTGAGGGCCCGGGGGCTGTCTGGAGTAATGGTGACAAAGGATTTGGCCAGGGGCAGGATTTTGTTTATCATATCGGGGTAGTCCTTGTCCCCCAACACTCCGGTCAGGAAGATCATTTTCTTCCCCGGATACAGCTCCTCCAATGCATCGTGCAGAGCAGCCATACACTGAGGATTATGTCCGCCATCCAGCAAAATATCAGGGTTGCGGCGAACCAGTTCCAAACGGGCAGGCCACACGGCGTTCTCAAGACCCTGGGCCACGGCCTGTTCCTCGATCTTCCAGCCGCGGTGGATCAGGGTCGAGATCGTATCCAATGCGGTCATGGCGTTGTACAGCTGGTGGGGGCCCAGCAGAGAGATGTGATAGGGACCCTTTCCACGGTAACGGAAGGTCTGTCCATCCCGGTTGCTTTCCAGAACCTCCAGAGTTTGCGGCGCGGTCACCGTCAAAGGACTCTCCATCTGCCGGCAGGCCTCTTTTACCACATCCTCCACCTCGCCGCTTTGGTGGTAGAGTACGGTGGAGCAGCCCTTTTTGATGATGCCGGACTTCTCTTGAGCAATCAGCGTACGGGAGTTGCCCAGTTCCTGGGTGTGCTCCAAACCGATGTTGGTGATCACCGCTGCTTCGGGAGCGGGGATCACGTTTGTGGAATCAAGGCGTCCGCCCAGTCCCACTTCCAGCACGACAATATCGCACTTCATGCGCAGGAAAAACTCCAGGCCCAGAGCGGTCATCAATTCAAATTCCGTGGGGGGATCCTCCATTCCCTCTCCGGCTTTGATGACCAACTCGCCCAGCTCGCCCAGCATCGCGTCGGAGATGGGCGCGCCATCCACCTGAAAGCGCTCGTGGAACGTCCAGAGATGGGGAGAGGTATAAAGTCCGGTGCGCAGTCCCGCTTGCGTAAGAATGGAAGAAACCATCGCCGCGGTCGATCCTTTTCCGTTTGTACCGGTAATGTGGATAAATTTCAGCTTTTCATGGGGGCTGCCCAGCCGTTCCAACAGGGTAAACGTGCGGCTCAGGCCGGGCTTTCGGCCGGTCCATGCCCGTTCATGAATAAAATTGACTGCTTCCTGACCTGTCATAGCAATTTGCTCCTTTTTGTCCGCTTCTTAGCGGGAATAAATCACTGCCGTGATCAATTGCGCGCCCTGGGAACTCTCCAGGCACACCGGCTTATCTTCGGCCTCCCGGCACAGCAGAAACTGACCGGCCGATGCCGTTTTGTGATCCTCAGGCAGCGACACCTGGCCTTGTCCGCAATAGACAGCCAGAGTGCGGCGGGGAAAGGGTTCAGGCGCGGAGACCGGAGCGGTCCAGCTCACAGCGCTCCCAGCCGACAGCGTCAAAGCCTGAAGGGTTCCCTGGCACTGTCCCTTGCGCAGCATTAAATTGAAGTCCGTACAGCATCCCCAGGATTCCACAGATACAGCCCCGTCAAAGGAGTATATTTGATAGGGAGCCAAAGAAAAACGTGCTCCATCGCCTACCTTCATATCCAGCCCGCCTTTTACGGTGGCAATCAGACGGTTGTAGTCAGGAAGTGGAGTGAAATCCGAATGCTCCAGAATGACCTTGGCAGAGCTGAACCGCCAGAGAAAATCCCGGTTTGCATAGACCGACTCCTGGGGTGCAATCGCCAGTTGAGTGGTGGTTCCACCCGACCAGTTGGTGGTGACGTAATCCTCTTCTGTAAGCAGAACCCACTGCATAATAGCCCTCATCACATCAATAGAGAGATGCCCCTCCTGACTGAACTTCTTGAGCCGCTGGGCTTGGGAAAGAGAAGGGGTAGCCTGTTCACTGTCCATGGCGTCCAGCAGGTCTACCTGTTCTTCCTTTTTGAGAAAGGACAGCTCATAGGCAGGGTTCAGGGCAATTTTCTTCTCATCGACCATATCCAGCAGTTCGGGAATTAGTTCTGTCAGACGAATATATCGCTTTACCTGTGATTTGCTATCAGGGCTGTTTTCTGCAATCTTTTCTGCCGCAGTCAACTTCGGCCCAACTTGGGCCGAAGTTAAATCGGTCCTTTCTCCCTGCCGTTTGATAGCCTCCAGCTTCATGCGATAAGCCCAGGCTTTTTCGCTGGGTAAAACATCTTCTCGCTGGATATTCGCGTCTACCATCTCGATGACAGCTTCTTCATCATTCATTTCACGGATAATGACGGGCATATCCTCCAAACCCGCCAACTCGCTGGCACGGTGCCGTCGATGGCCAGAAATAATCTCATATCCGCCCTCCGGGTCAGGACGCACAAGCCCAGGAGTGCGAACACCACGCTGTCTGACGCTATCCAGCGTTTCTAACATTTTGGGATCGTCGTCCTTGACACGGTAGGGCTGTCCAGTAAACGGCACTTCCGTCTGCATTGCCGAATACCCCTTAAAGTAATGAAGCTGCGAGAGCGGAATACGGACGACGCGCTCCTCACCAGCCTGCTGACGCTCCTGCTCGGTAGTAAACAGATCATCTACCGATGCCAGCTCTATTTTTTTCGCGCTGCTTTTCAAGTTTCAACACCTCCTATTACAATATATTTACGGTACAAGGCACGGCAGCCAGCCGTGTCTTTTTCCGCATCGTTGCCAAAGCTGTTAGAATGAGAGAGTCTTGGCCTGATGTATACCTCCAAGGACCAGCGCGTCCGTGACGAAGTCCGTCAGCCAGCCTCTCATTCGCAGCGTTCGATTTATGCAGGTTGAGCCACCTCCTTGGTGCGCCCGTGTCATCAAATAGATTGGATCGGCAATGGTGGAATGGCTGGTCGCCAAAACAAATCCATGATGAGGAGCGATCAATATGAATAATGTTGTAGGGATTGATGTTTCCAAAGGAAAGAGCATGGTATCCGTTCTCCGCCCTTTTGGAGAAGTGGTAGCAAAACCATTTTCTATTGGTCACACCGGCAGTGAACTCAAGGAGCTGGCAGACTACTTGAAAAGCCTGGACGGTGAGACACGGGTAGTCATGGAGCACACCGGACGGTACTATGAGCCAGTAGCCCGCTTTCTTCATGATGAGGGCGTCTTCGTCAGTGCAGTCAATCCGAAGCTCATCAAGGACTACGGAAATAACACCCTGCGCAAAGTGAAAACAGACAAGGCGGATTCCCGCAAGATTGCCCGCTATGGGCTTGACAACTGGGCAGAATTGCGCCAACATACACCCATGGATACGATTCGAATGCAACTGAAAACACTGAACCGGCAGCAGAGTCTGTACTCCAAGACCAAGACGATGATGAAAAATAACCTCATCGCCCTTCTTGACCAGACCTATCCCGGTGTCAACACCCTCTTTGACAGCCCCGTCCGTGAGGATGGGTCGCAGAAGTGGGTGGACTTTGCCACGACCTTTTGGCATGTAGACTGCGTGCGGAACATGAGCCTCACTGCCTTTGCCGAGCGTTACCGCAAGTGGTGTAAACGGCATGGCTACAACTTCAGCCAGAGCAAAGCCGTTGAGGTCCACGCCGGAGCACAGGACCTGATCGCCATGCTCCCCAGGGACGCCCTGACCAAAACCATGGTCCGGCAGGCCATTGATGCGCTGAACGCTATCTCTGCCTCTCTGGAACGGCTCAAGGCTGAAATGCAGGCCCTGGCAGCGCAGCTCCCGGAATATCCCGTCGTCATGGCCATGCACGGCGTAGGCGATTCTCTTGGCCCTCAGCTTATGGCGGAGCTCGGGGATGTGACCCGGTTTACCCACCGAAACGCCATTACCGCTTTCGCGGGTGTTGACCCTGGCGCTGACCAGTCCGGCACTCACGAGGCTAAGAGCACAAGGGTTTCCAAAAGCGGGCCGCCTGAGCTGCGCCGCGCCTTGTTTCTGGTCATGGACTGCCTTTTGAAAACCATGCCTCAGGATGACCCGGTGTACCGTTTCATGGACAAGAAACGAGCTGAGGGCAAACCCTATCTGGTCTACATGACAGCCGGCGCCAACAAGTTCCTGCGCATCTACTATGGCAGAGTAAAAGAATACCTGGCATCTTTGGAGGGAAATTAAGGAAGCATCCTTCCTTGTTGGAGAACGATACTGCATTTACGCTAAAAACATCTTATGACAGAAAGAGAGCGATTAAGATGTTTTTAGACAATTTATCCACCTCCATCCTCAAATTATGTGATACTCGAAGACTCAGCTATGAAGCCGCCTCAGAACGATGCGACCTCAGTTCCAGGTACTTTGGCGACATTGCCAGAGGCAAAACCGCCCCAACAATTCTAACCTTGGAAAAACTCTGCGTTGGGTTTGCTCTGACGCCAAATGACTTTCTGATCTCCTCAGACATCTGGAGAGAAATGTCTTTCCGCAAGCCAATGTCAGTGGCTCAAATTCGTTGTTTTCACTCCATCTGCGGCCTTACTGGTTTCCCAGTCTGCCCTCAATGCGGGAGAACCCTCGAACGGGAATACCAACCTTACTGTGATCGCTGCGGACAATGCTTGGATTGGAAAGACTTCTCCAAAGCAACTATCATCCTGCCTCAGAAATAACTCCCTCGGCTACATATTTTCCTATCCGGCCAGCGCACTCTACCCGCTGGCCGCTTTTGCTATGCCCTTTTCCCGCCTCAATTTTTCTTCATCTCCCTATTGACTTTTTATTTGCAGACTTCGTCAGATTTTTGTATCCCTCAGCCACCTTGCCGCCGGGATCATGGGCAAAAATGCTTTTTCCCTCGGCGCTGATTTCCTTAGCCCGGACAGAATGGGGGATCTCTGTGCCGAATACTTTGATCTTGCTGCCATAGGTCTCCCGCAGGAGCGCGGAGATCTCTTTGGCAAAGTTGGTTCGGCTGTCCACCATCGTCAGCAGGATACCGTCTATCTGGAGCTTGGGGTTGATCTGCCGCTTTACCTTGTTTACCGTGGAGAGCAGCTGTTCCAGCCCTTTGGCGGGCAGATACTCCGCCTGAACGGGAATTATGATCCTGTTCGCAGCGGCCAGCGCATTGACTGTGAGCATCCCCAGGGAGGGCTGGCAGTCGATGAGGATATGGGAGTATTGCCCCTTCAGCGTGTCCAGATATTGCCGCAAGATAGTCTCACGGCTCATGGCATTTACCAGAGATACTTCCATACCGGATAACTGGATGTCCGCAGGCATCAGGTCTACACCCTCCGGGTGGTGCAGGATACCCTCACCGGGACGAAGCGGCTCATCCATCAGGATACGCCCCATAGCGTCCGACAGCGTAAAGGGCAGCTTGTCCGGTTGGGGATTGCCCAGGCTGATGGTTAGGCTCCCTTGTGGGTCTCCGTCGATCAGCAGGACTTTCTTTCCGGCCTGTGCCAAACCGATTCCAAGATTGGCACAGGTGGTGGTTTTGCCAACGCCGCCCTTCTGGTTGGCGATGGCGATGATTTGCGTGTTCATTGACTTCACCTCATTTCTAATTGTTGCTGTTGCTTCTGGAAATAGAAAAAGCCGCCACTCCAAAATTAAAAGTGAAGTGACGGCTCTTTCTATCGCCGGAATACGAGTTCCTGAAATGAAAAAAGCACCCAGTCATTTTATACTGAGTGCT
Organism: Flintibacter sp.; assembly: GCF_046973065.1. Classification (NCBI taxonomy): domain Bacteria; kingdom Bacillati; phylum Bacillota; class Clostridia; order Eubacteriales; genus Flintibacter; species Flintibacter sp. Next base: position 21,075 of record NZ_JBKVXZ010000016.1, read on the forward strand.
ATATCAAATTCATATTCAATTATTCAAATTAGGTCAAACTATGCCAAACTGCCACAGCCCAAAACGAGGGGAAGGCAGGCTGAAAAGCACCTCCAAAACACCCCCAAAATCGGCTCTCGGTTGTCCTATAATTTAACCACTAACCCCTTTTTTTACCCCCATTTTTGCCGGTTGTCCTATATTTAACCACTAAAAATTGGGTGAAAACGGCTCTCGATTTGCCAAATTTGGTCAAACCATATCAGCCCGTTTAGATATAGTAAAACCCCGGAAAACCTTGATTTTCCGGGGTTTTTGAACCATTTTGATACGGTTTGAACAGCAGATTATCTCTTGCTGAACTGAGGCGCGCGACGAGCTGCCTTGAGACCGTATTTCTTACGCTCCTTCATACGAGGATCGCGGGTGAGCAGACCGGCAGCCTTCAGGGCGGGACGGTACTCCTCGTTGGCCAGCAGCAGGGCGCGGGCCACACCGTGACGGATAGCGCCGGCCTGGCCGGTCACGCCGCCGCCGGTGACGGTAGCAACGATATCCATCTTGCCCAGGGTGTCGGTGGTAGCCAGGGGCTGACGGACCAGCAGCTTCAGGGTCTCCAGACCAAAGTACTCGTCGATGTCACGGCCGTTGATGGTGATGGAGCCGGTGCCGTTGGGGAACAGGTGAACACGGGCCACGGAGGACTTCCGACGGCCGGTGCCATAGAAATAGGGCTTCTTGCTCTGATACATGATCGTCTACCTCCTGATTACTGAGCGTCCCAGAGCTCGGGCTTCTGGGCAGCGTGCTCATGCTCGCCGCCGCGATAGATCTTCAGGCGGGTCAGGGCACTGTTGGACAGGGAGTTCTTGGGCAGCATACCCTTCACAGCCAGCTTCATGGCCAGCTCGGGGCGCTCGCTCATCAGGGTGCGGTACTTGACTTCCTTCAGACCGCCGACCCAGCCGGAGTGACGGCGATAGTACTTCTGATCCAGCTTCTTGCCGGTCAGCACGGCCTTGTCAGCGTTGATGACGATGACGAAGTCGCCGCAGTCGGCGTTGGGAGTGAACTCAGGCTTGTGCTTGCCCCGCAGCAGGGTGGCGGCGGCGGCAGCGGTCTTGCCCAGGGGCTTGTTCGCGGCGTCCAGGATATACCACTTACGCTCGATGTTCCCCTTGTTGGCCATAAAAGTGGACATAGGTGAAACCTCCATTTTCGTGTGCTTATGTTGAACCACGGTGTTTGGAATAAAATCTTGGGCTCCACTGTACAAGCGGAGCGTTTTGTATTATAGTATTTGGGCGGTCAAGTGTCAACGACTTTTTTGACCATTTTTTACTGAGTTTCAAAAATCTCTCGCATTCTCACGAAATCTCCTGATATCTCTTGATATCTCACGTTCAATTTTTAAATTGTTTTGCGGGAAATGTTGTGAAACGGGGCTGTTTTGCCCGGAAGGAGACAGAAATGAACCGTATTCTATCCCTGGTCCGACGCTGTGTGGAGGACTATGAGATGATCGCCCCCAATGACCGGGTGGCGGTGGGTGTTTCCGGGGGAAAGGACTCCCTGATGCTGCTTACCGCCCTGGCTAAGCTGCGGGAATTTTACCCCATTCCCTTCGAGGTGGAGGCCATCACCTTAGATATGGGCCACGCCGACGGCCGTCCGGGTATGGACTTTACCCCTGTGGCCCGCTACTGCCAGGAGCTGGGCGTTCCCTATACCCTGATTCCCAGCGAGATCCACCATATTATCTTTGATGTGCGCAAGGAGAAGAACCCCTGCTCCATGTGCGCCAAAATGCGCCGTGGCGCCCTGCACAACGCCATGAAGGAGCGGGGGATCACCAAGATCGCCCTGGGGCACCACTATGACGACGCGGTGGAGACTCTCTTTATGTCCCTTATCTTTGAAGGGCGCCTGTCCTGTTTCCAGCCGGTGACCTGGCTGGACCGCATGGGCATCACCCAGATCCGCCCCATGCTCTACTGCGGGGAGCAGATGGTGCGCCACACCGCCCAGCGGCTGGCCCTGCCTGTGGTGGAAAATCCCTGTCCCGCCAACGGCAACACCAAGCGCCAGGAGATCAAGGAGCTGATCTACGAGCTCAACGGCCGCTATCCGGGTTTGAAGTCCCGGGCCTTTGGGGCCATGCAGCGCCTGCCCCTGCCTGCCTGGGGTCCCGTGGAGCACCGCAGACGGCCTCTGCCCGAGGAACCGGAGGATTTTCAGTAAAAATGACCGAAGAAAATTCCCGTTTTTGCTGGAATCCATGAAAATAGGGTGCTATAATGTGACGGAACGTGGAACAATACTTTGATACAGCGCGGGGGTTCTCCCGCCTGAGAGGAGTCGAATTGATATGAGCGAAGAGACCGTTTACAGCGCCAATCCGGGCAAGCAGCTGATCCGTACCGTGGACGGAGTGGACTACCAGCGCATCCCCATCAAAACCCACCTCATCACCAAGGCGGACAAGATGGAGGACGTGGTGTGCCGCTATGCCAAGGAGCAGATGCAGCCCGGCGACATCCTGTTTATTTCCGAGAAGGCGGTGGCCTGCACCCAGAGCCGCGCCATCCCCATGGAGGACATCAAGCCCCGCAAGCTGGCCGTCACCCTCAGCCGCTACGTCACCAAGACCCCTGCCGGTATCGGCCTGGGCATCCCTGAGACCATGGAGATGGCTCTCCAGGAGTGCGGTACCCCCCGCATCCTGTTTGCCGCTTTCTGCAGTGTGATCGGTAAGATTTTGCGCCAGAAGGGCTGGTTCTACATCGTAGCCGGTCCTAAGGCCCGGGGCATTGACGGTCCCACCGAGGGGACCATCCCTCCCTATGACCACTACGTAGTCCTTACCCCTGACGACCCCATGGGCACCTCCAAGAAGCTGGCTGCCGCTCTGGGCCACCCGGTGGCCATTGTGGACATCAACGACCTGGGCGCCAACATCCTGGGCTTCTCCGAGAAGGAGCCCTCCATGGACCAGATCGCCAAGATCCTGGGGGACAACCCCCTGGGCCAGTCCAGCGAGTCTACCCCCATGGGCATCATTCGCAAAGCCTGATCAAGAGATCTCTTTTTCCCTGCCGCACCAGCGGCGGGGAATTTTTTTGCCTTCCGGGGGAATTTTAGTTCTAAAACGGCCATAATGGGCGTAGATTCAGGGGATGGGAAAGGGGTTGCAGGCGACTTTCCCCCTTTACTGTGTTAAAAATACACAAATACATTTGTCCATCAGACGCGGAAATTTGGCGGATGCGAAGAAAACTTCCAAAAGGAGGAAGAAAATAATTTTCGGACATTCAATAAAAGCATACAAAACATGAAAAAGAAGAATATTAAAACCGGAAAAGCGCAGCAAAACCCTGAAATTTATGAAAATGCAAGATAAAATGAGTAAACTTGCAAAACAAAAAACCGGGTGCTATAATCTGGAACCACAAACAACCAAGCGCCGACGGGCCGGAAGGTGTGTTGGACGGCGTCGGTTTTCATTAAGGGAGGAATCACTATGGCGATCAAGAATGCATATCTGAACCGTGTATACCAGGACCTGGCTGGACGTTACGCCGATCAGAAGGAATTTCTGCAGGCAGTGCAGGAGGTCTTGACCTCGCTGGAGCCGGTGTTTGAGCGCCGCCCCGAGCTGGAGGAGATGGGCATTATTGAGCGCCTGGTGGAGCCGGAGCGCAGCCTGCTGTTCCGGGTGTCCTGGGTGGACGACCGGGGCAAGATCCAGGTCAACCGGGGCTACCGGGTGCAGTTCTCCACCTCCATCGGACCCTCCAAGGGCGGCCTGCGCTTCCACCCCAGCGTGAACCTGTCGGTCATCAAGTTCCTGGGCTTTGAGCAGATCTTCAAAAACTCCCTGACCGGCCTGCCCATGGGCGGCGGCAAGGGCGGCTCCGACTTTGATCCCAAGGGCAAGAGCAACAACGAGATCATGCGTTTCTGCCAGTCCTTTATGATCGAGCTGCAGCGCCATATCGGCCCCGATACCGACGTACCCGCCGGTGACATGGGCGTGGGCAGCCGGGAGATCGGCTATATGTTCGGCCAGTATAAGCGCATTCGCAACGAGTTCAGCGGCGTGCTCACCGGCAAGGACCCCAACTCCGGCGGCTCCCTGGCCCGCCCCGAGGCCACCGGCTTCGGCCTGTGCTACTTCACCCAGGAGATGCTCCACGAGCGCAATACCTCCTTCCAGGGCAAGCGGGTGGTGATCTCCGGCTCCGGCAACGTGGCCACCTACGCAAACCAGAAGGCCACCCAGTTGGGAGCCAAGGTGGTGGCCATGAGCGACTCCAACGGCTATATCGTGGATGAGAACGGTATCGACTACCGCACCATCCAGCTCATCAAGGAGGTCAAGCGGGACCGCATCAAGACCTATGTGGACTATGTGCCCACCGCCAAATATGTGGAAGACCCCAGAGGCATCTGGACTGTCCCCTGTGACATCGCCCTTCCCTGCGCCACCCAGAACGAGCTTGCCCATCGAGGGCGCCCGGGCGCTGAAGGAGAACGGCTGTATCGCCGTGGCCGAGGGCGCCAACATGCCCACCACCCTGGAGGCTACCAAGTATCTCCAGGACAACGGCATCCTCTTTGGTCCCGCCAAGGCGGCCAACGCCGGCGGCGTGGCGGTCTCCGGTCTGGAGATGAGCCAGAACTCCATGCGTATCGTATGCCCTGGAGCTTTGAGGAAGTGGATGAGCACCTGAAGAAGATCATGGTGAACATCTATCACAACATCGACCAGGCCGCCAAGGACTACGGTGCGCCGGGCAACCTGGTGATGGGCGCCAACATCGCCGGCTTTGAAAAGGTATGCCAGGCAATGATCTGGCAGGGCGTGTCCTTCTGATTGGAATAGAAAAGGAACCCCCGTGCTTGCAGCACGGGGGTTCCTTTTGTACGGAGATGATTTATTCCGCGCTCTGCTTGGACTGGTCAAACAGGGCCAGCACAGAGGCGTCGGGCTTGGGGGTGAGTAGAGAGACCACCACAATGGCGATCAGCGCGCTGAGGAAGGCAGGCAGCAGCTCGTAGATAGCCAGAGCGCCGCCCATCGGGGCGATGAGGAACTTCCACACAAAGACCATCACACCGCCCACCACAAGGCCGGCCAAAATGCCCTGGCGGTTACTCCGCTTCCAGAACAGAGCGCACAAAATGGCGGGACCGAAGGTGGCGCCGAAACCGGCCCACGCGAAGGAGACGATGGCAAAGACGCTGCTGTTGGGGTCAGAGGCCAGGAAGACCGCAATAATGGCGATGCAGATAACGGTGCCCCGGGCCACCAGCATGGTCTGCTTGGGAGTAAGTTTCATGCCGAAGACGTCCTGGAGCAGGTTCTCCGAGAATGCGGAGGAGGCTGCCAGCAGCTGGGAGTCGGCGGTGGACATGGTAGCGGCCAGGATACCGGCCAGAATGAGACCGGCGACAATGGCGGCCAGCCAGCCATAGGTAGAGAGCAGGTTGGCGATCTGGACGATGATAGTTTCGGAGGCGCTGCCTTCCAGGGTGGGGATGTGGCCGGCTTTGGAGACGCTGTTGCCAATCATGCCGATGCACACGGCCACCGTCATGGAGATGACCACCCACACCGCAGCAATGCGGCGGGACAGGGTCAGCTCCTTCTCATCCCGGATGGCCATAAAGCGCACCAGAATGTGGGGCATGCCGAAGTAGCCCAGGCCCCAGGCCAGCATGGAGAAGATGTTGATAGCGGGGTAGGGTTTGGCGGAACCGGCAACCGGGTCGTAGGTCTGGAAGAAGCTGAGGTATCCGTCCATAGACTTGGCGTTCTCCACCACGGCGTCCACGCCGCCCGCCTGGTTGATGCTGAACACGGTGATGACCACCAGAGCCACGGTCATAATGATGGACTGGATGAGGTCCATGGTGGCCACAGCGGAGAAGCCGCCCACCGAGGTGTAGCTGATGATGACCAGGGCGCCGATGATGACAGCCAGCATGTAGTTCCAGCCAAACAGGCTGTTGAACAGCTTGCCGATGGCGGCCAGGCCAGAGGCCACATAGGGGACGAAGAAGATGAGAATAATGAGGGAGGCGATGCACATAATGATGGGCCGCTTCTCCTGATAGCGCTTGGAGATGAAAGAGGGGATGGTGATGGCGTCCAGCTGCACGCTGTAACGGCGGATGCGTTTGGCCACCAGCAGGAAGTTGAGATAGGTGCCCAGAGCCAGACCAATGGCAGTCCAGCTGGCGTCAGCCACGCCGCTGAGGTAGGCCACGCCGGGCAGGCCCATCAGCAGCCAGGAGGACATGTCGCTGGCCTCGGCGCTCATGGCGGTGACCAGAGGGCCGATGCCGCGGCCGCCCAGATAAAACCCTTCGGCGCTTTTCTTGCTCCGGCGGCCGATCAGCACGCCGGTGCAGATGACAAAACAGAGGTAGAGGATAATGGTCGCGGTGATAAACATCTGTGCGCTTGTCATGCAGAACTCTCCTTTTGTTTCACTTACCTGCCCTTCCGCACACACTTCGGAACGGCAATGGGGACATTATAGCATAAAAAAAGCCGGAGTAAAATGCAGAATGGTGTATAGAATAAATTCTATACACCATTCTTGTGTATTCCGACAAAATCCTTGAAAATCAATGAAAATATAAAATACGCTTTTAAGGAGTGTTGGTAGACGATGTGCGCCGAAAGCCGCCAAAGAACAGGGGCAGCATGGTCTGGCTGTACTGGGGCAGGGAGTAGCCGCCGCCGGACAGGCACCAGTCATAGATGAGCGCCCGCTCACAAAGGGCGTATACCCGCACCAGCTCGCTCACCGTCACGTCACTGCGCAGCTCCCCTCTCTGCTGGCCCTGGGCCATGATCTGCCGCAGCAATTTATAAATTTATAATAGGTGCGGTTGTGGTCCAGCAGGTGCTTCTCGCCCCGGGTCACCAGTTGGGAGGAGTAGAGCCGGGCCAGCAGATCCAGGGAGATGGAGTTTTCGATCATGATGAATAGCTCCCGGTTCAAGTACATCAGCTGGTCAAAGCGGTCCTGCTGGGGGTCCAGGGTGGGGGAGAGCTCCTCATACTTCCGGTCAAAGAGGTAGGACAGGGAGGAGAGCAGGGCGTCTTTGCCCTCAAAGTAGTGGTAGAAGGAGCCGCGGGAGGTGCCCGACTCCTGGATGATCTCCTCCACCGTGGTGTCGTCGTAGCCCTGACGGTAGAAGAGGCTCCAGGCCGCCTCGATGATGCGGCCCTTGGTATCCCGGTTGTTTTTCTTGGCCATGGGGAGCGCTCCCTTCCAATATGGAGTAAAATAGAGTGAAAATGTGGGGTGCAACCGTTGGTTGCGGCCCATTCCAAGGGGACTTGGTTGCCCGGAGCGGGTCCTTCCTTTATAATAGGGGCAAAGAAAGGAGGGGAGGACCTTTGACTCTGGGAGAAAAAATCTGCACGCTGCGCACTGGGAAAGGGCTGTCCCAGGAGGATCTGGCGGCAAAGTTGGAGGTATCCCGGCAGAGCGTGAGCAAGTGGGAGACGGGCCAGTCGGTGCCCGACCTGGAGAAGATCATCAAGTTGGCTGACCTGTTTGGGGTGAGCGTGGATGAACTGGTGCGGGAGGGGGAACGGCCTCAGCCGCCTCAGCCAGAGGCCAAGGTGGTCTATGTAAAGGAGAAGCGGGAGTGGACGGCGGCCCAAAAGCTGGGGATTTGCCTGCTGGCGGCGGGAGGAGCCCTCACCCTGCTGGGGCTGGCCTACGGCGGGGCACTGCCTCTGGTGGGAGTGGCGCTGTTGGTGCTGGGCCTGCCCCTGCTGCTGGCAAAGAAACACCCGTGGATCGCGTTGGGGTGGACATGTGTTGCGCTGAGCCTGTTGGTGCTCAACCCCCATACCTCCGTCACCCCCTGGGGACTGATCGGCGGAGTGCGGATGTTCCTTGCCTGCTACCCGGAACACTGGTACTATGCCACCCAGCTGGGTGTATCCATCTCGGTGGTCCGGGGTCTGCTGACCCTGGTGCTGATGGTCTTTACCTGGCGGGCCTGGAGAAAGAAAAAACAAGAAAAAGAGCTGCCTTGAGCGGCTCTTTTTCATTATCCCCAATTTTTCTGCCTCCGTCAACCGGATTCTGCCCGGCCCGACGGTTTACATCTCTTTTCCCTTGTGATAGAATGATTTTCATCTTTGAAAGGGGGCGGGACTGTGGCCTACCACTTTTTTCCCATGATCACCCGTATGCGGTACATTAACCGCTGGGGACTCATGCGCAACACCGATCCTGAGAATATCCAGGAGCATTCCCACATGGTGGCCGTTCTGGCCCACGCTCTGGCCGTTATCCACAATGAAAAGTTCGGCGGACAGGTGGACCCGGGTACAGTGGCGGTGGCTGCCCTCTACCACGACGCCAGCGAGATCCTCACCGGCGATATGCCCACCCCAATCAAGTACGACAACCCGGATATCCAGTCGGCCTATAAGGCGGTGGAGGCGGTGGCGGAGCAGAAGCTGCTGAGTATGCTGCCTCCCGACCTGAGGGGAGCCTACGACGAGGTGCTTACCATCCCTGACCCGGAGGTGCGCGCCCTGGTCAAGGCGGCGGATAAGCTCTCTGCCTATCTCAAGTGTGTGGAGGAGCTGAAGGCAGGCAACAACGAGTTTAAGAAGGCAAAGGAACAGACCTTGGCCGCTCTGGAGGAAAATACCCTGCCAGCCCTGCAATACTTTATGGAGGAGTTTCTCCCCGGCTTTGAGCTCACCCTGGATGAGCTGCAAGACAGCGTAAATCGTTGATCCATAATATCTATATATAAGGAAAGGATTCGAGACTATGAAAGCCATTGTCACTGTCATCGGCAAGGACCAGGTGGGCATCACTGCCGCCGTGTGTTCTCTGCTGGCCCAGCACAACATTAACATCCTGGACATCAGCCAGACCATTCTGCAGGACTACTTCACCATGGTCATGCTGGTGGATACTTCCGCCTGCCAGTTGTCCATCGGCGAGCTGTCCGACCTGCTGGACCAGGCAGGCAAGGAGCGGGCTCTGTCCATCCGTATTCAGAGAGAAGATATTTTTAATGCTATGCATAGAATTTAAGCGCGGAGGATAGGCACACAGGGGAGACAGACTCCAGAGCGGATGGGCAGAGCCCAGGAACCGCTGTAAGCGGAGCCGGGTCTGCCCGAAGTCGGCGGAGTTGTCGACCCGGCCGTGTGCTCAATCCGTAGCGTGATAACACGAAGCGCATAGGCGTGCGGAGCAGCGCGGATGGACCGAAGCGAGGGCGAGAAACCAAGTCGCTGGAGACGACTGTTTCGAGCCTGAGATGGAGGGAAGCCGTGCGTCGCGCAGCCGCCGCAGCGTGATATCAGACATATCCCACCTTTTAGGAGGACAACCATGCTCAATCAAAATGAAATTATGCAGACGATCCAGATGATCGACCAGCAGCATCTGGATGTGCGCACCATCACCATGGGAATTTCCCTGCTCTCCTGCGCCCGCAGCGACCCCAAGGCCGCCTGCGACGCTATCTATGATAAGATCACCCGCTATGCCGAGAATCTGGTGGCCACCGGCGAGGCCATCGAGAAGGAGTTCGGCATTCCCATCGTCAATAAGCGCATCTCCGTCACTCCCATCGCCCTGGTAGCCGCCGCGGCAGATACCGACAACTACGCCCCCTTCGCCGTGGCTCTGGACAAAGCTGCCAAGACCACCGGAGTCAACTTTATCGGCGGCTTCTCTGCTCTGGTGCAGAAGGGCATGACCCAGGCCGACCGCAATCTCATCGCCTCCATCCCCGAGGCCCTGTCCACCACCGATCTGGTGTGCTCCAGCGTCAATGTGGGCTCCACCAAGGCGGGCATCGACATGGACGCTGTGGCCCTCATGGGCCGCACCATCAAGGATCTGGCCCAGCGCACCGCCGACCAGGGCGGCTTCGGCTGCGCCAAGCTGGTGGTGTTCTGCAACGCCGTGGAGGATAACCCCTTCATGGCCGGCGCCTTCCACGGCGTGGGCGAGCCGGAGCGGGTCATCAACGTGGGCGTTTCTGGACCCGGCGTGGTGTACCACGCCCTCCAGAGCGTGAAGGGTCAGCCCTTCGACGTGGTGGCTGAGACCATCAAGAAGACCGCTTTCCGCATTACCCGCATGGGTCAGCTGGTGGCCCAGGAGGCCTCCCGCCGCCTGGATACCCCCTTCGGCATTGTGGACCTCAGCTTGGCTCCCACCCCCGCCATCGGCGACAGTGTGGCCCGTATCCTGGAGGAGATGGGCCTGGAGGTCTGCGGCACCCACGGTACCACCGCGGCTCTGGCCCTCTTGAACGACGCGGTGAAGAAGGGCGGCGTCATGGCCTCCTCCCACGTGGGTGGCCTGAGCGGCGCTTTCATCCCGGTCAGCGAGGACGAGGGCATGATTGCCGCCGCCTCTTCCGGCGCTCTGACTCTGGACAAGCTGGAGGCCATGACCTGCGTGTGCTCCGTGGGTCTGGACATGATCGCTATCCCCGGTGACACCCCCGCCGAGACCATCTCCGCCATCATTGCCGACGAGGCGGCCATCGGTATGGTCAACTCCAAGACCACTGCCGTGCGTCTCATCCCTGCCCCCGGCAAGAAGGTGGGCGACATGGTGGAGTTTGGCGGTCTGCTGGGTTCTGCCCCTGTACAGCCCGTCCACCCCTTCTCCGCCAAGGCCTTTGTGGACCGCGGCGGCCGCATCCCTGCTCCCATGCAGAGCCTCAAGAATTAACCAGCTTTCTTGAAAGAAAGCTGGGCAAAGAACTTCCTGCAAAACTGCGTTTTGCTTCGTTGGTTCTGCTCAGCACGCCTGGGAAAAGCAGATACAAAAGACAAACAGCCGCCTGGGAGCGCAGAGTGCTCCCAGGCGGCATTCTCTTTTCTTACCAGAATTTTTTCTTCTTCATGATCCACAGGCTGATGAGTACCACCAGTACGCTCACGATAATAACCGCCGGATAACCGTATTTCCACCCCAGCTCCGGCATGCCCACAAAGTTCATTCCGTACCAACCGGCCACCAGGGACAGCGGCAGAAAAATGGTGGTCACAATGGTGAGGATCTTCATGATCCGGTTTTGCCGGATGTCAATTTCCGCCTGGAACAGCTCCCGCACCTGAAGACAGTATTCCCGCAGCAGCTGGGCTTCCTCACGCAGCCGTCCGGTGCGCTGCTCCAGCAGACGCAGCAGCCGAGCCTCACCCAAGGGGAACAACCCGTCTGGATCCTCTTCCAGGGCACGGAACAAGTTGTTGAGCTGCCCGTAGTACCGCATCCAGCCCAATACCTCTTTGCGCAGGTCGTTCATGGGGTGGTTGAAGTGCTCCAGGCTTCCTTCCATTACCCCTTCCTCCAGCTCCACCAGCCGGTCCTCCAGGCTCTCCAGGTGGCGGGAGTCCTTAGCCATTAAAAGCGTGAAAAATTCGTAAAAAAAGCGTCCGGCACTGCCCTGTACGTTCCGCTTTTCCCGCACCAGCCGCTGTACCAGGGTGTGGGCCGCCCCACTGTCATCGCACAGTACCACCTGGGTTCCCGTGAGCAAATAGCCGAAGGCGATGGGATTTCCGGTGCGGGTGTGCCGGGGCGTAGTTACTGTTCCGCACAGACAGCCCCGCCGCCACTCACCCTTGCAGCCTCGGGCGTCCCGGGCCAGCGGGGTGTGATGCAGAGTACCCTCCAGTCCCGGCAGAGAGGTACATTTGTCCAGCTCTTCTGAGGTGAGCAGTACCAGAGTACCTTCACCGGTTTCGGGCATCTGTTCCAGTGCAGCCAGCGTCTGACCAATACGATAGATCTTCATAGCAGCCTCCTGCCAATGGGTTTTCTTCATTGTAATCCCGGGGAAGAAATCCCGCAAGTGGGACTTGTCTGGCTGGGTTTTTCTGTGCTATGATGAGACAAAATGTGGATAAAGGAGTGTGTTCCATGTATATTGATCCTGTCTGCCACACTGGCCGTCCCTCCGACCAGCGCATCCCCCAGGAGGAGGCCGTCTACGATAAACTGGAGGAACTGGGGATTGAATTTGCCCGGGTAGATCACGACCACGCCGACACCATGGAGGACTGCCTGAAAATCGAGTCCATCCTGGGAGCCAAGATCTGCAAGAATCTGTTCCTCTGCAACCGGCAGCAGACGGAGTTTTACCTGCTGATGATGCCGGGAGACAAACCGTTTAAGACCAAGTTCCTCTCCGCTCAGCTGGGATGCTCCCGCCTCTCCTTTGCTGACGAGAACCACATGCGGGACTACCTGTCCACCATTCCCGGCTCCGTCTCCGCCCTGGAGCTGCTGTTTGACAAGGAGAACAAGGTGCGACTGGTGATTGACCGGGATCTCATGAACGACGAGTACATCTCCGGTCACCCCGGTATCTCCACCTCCACCATCCGCCTGAAGAAGGAGGAGCTGCTCAAGTATGTCCAGGCGGTGGGCCATGAGCCTACCTACATCGACCTGCCTGATCCCCGCACTATGGAGGAGTAAGAAAATTGGCACTCTAAGAGGGAAAGTGTAAAAAAATTATGAACTCCCTTGCAATTTGATCGGGACTGCGCTATCATATCGTTAGCACTCATAGAAAATGAGTGCTAACGATTTTTTTGTTTACAACTACTTTCATATATGGAGGCGTCAATTATCATGGCAAAGAAACAGTTTAAGGCAGAATCCAAGCGCCTGCTGGACCTGATGGTCAACTCCATCTACACTCACAAGGAAATCTTCCTGCGGGAGCTCATTTCCAACGCCAGCGATGCGGAAGACAAGCTGGCCTATAAGGCTCTCACCGATGACCAGGTGCCTGTGGACCGCAGCGAGCTGAAAATCACCATTGTCCCCGACAAGGAGATGCGCACCCTCACCGTCTCTGATAACGGCGTGGGCATGAGCAAGGAGGACCTGGAGAGCAACCTGGGTACCATCGCCAAGAGCGGCTCCTTCCAGTTCAAGCAGGACCTGGCCAAGGAGGACAAGCCCGAGGACATCGACGTCATCGGCCAGTTCGGCGTGGGCTTCTACTCCGCCTTTATGGTGGCCGACCACGTCACCGTCATCTCCAAGGCCTACGGCAGTGACCAGGCTTATATGTGGCAGTCCGACGGGGCCGACGGTTATACCGTCACCGAGTGCGAGAAGGACACCGTAGGTACCGATGTCATCATGCACATCAAGGCCAATGTGGAAGATGAGAACTACGATCAGTATCTTGAAACCTATAAATTACAGGAACTCATCAAAAAGTACTCCGATTATATCCGCTACCCCATCGTCATGGAGGTGGAGGACTACCGCCAGAAGGAGAAGCCCGCCGACGCCGGCGAGGACTATAAGCCCGAGTGGGAGACCGTGAAGGAGTGGAAGACCATCAACTCCATGGTGCCCCTGTGGCAGCGTCCCAAGGCTCAGGTCAAGCCCGAGGAGTACAACAACTTCTACAAAGAGAAGTTCATGGACTGGCAGGACCCCCTGGCCGTTATCCACACCAGCGCCGAAGGCGCGGTGACCTATAAGGCCCTGCTCTATATCCCCGAGAAGGCCCCCTATGACTTCTACACCCGGGAGTACCAGAAGGGTCTGCAGCTCTACTCCTCCGGCGTGCTCATCATGGACAAGTGCGCCGACCTGCTGTCCGACTACTTCCGCTTTGTCAAGGGCGTGGTGGACTCCGCCGACTTCTCCCTGAACATCAGCCGTGAGGTCCTCCAGCACACCCGTCAGCTCTCCGTCATTGCCAAGGCCCTGGAGAAGAAGATCAAGGCCGAGCTGCTGAAGATGCAGAAGGAGGAGCCCGAGAAGTACGAGAAGTTCTGGGCCGCCTTCGGCAACCAGATCAAGTACGGCGTGGTGGCCGAGTACGGCGCCCACAAGGAGATGCTCCAGGATCTGCTGCTGTTCTGGTCCTCCAAGGAGGGCAAGAACACCACCCTGGCCGCCTATAAGGACCGGATGCCGGAGGATCAGCCTTATTACTACTACGCCTGCGGCGAGAGCGTGGACAAGATCGCCAAGCTGCCCCAGGTGGAGCGCATCCTGGACAAGGGCTACGAGATCCTCTACTGTACCGAGGACGTGGACGACTTTGTCATGCAGGCTCTGGGCGAGATCGACGGCAAGAAGTTCAAGTCCGCCACCGCCGAGGACGCTCTGCCTCAGACCGAGGAGGAGAAGAAGGAGTCCGAGGAGAAGGCCGAGGCCGGCAAGCCCGTGCTGGAGGCCGTGAAGGAAGTGCTGGGCGACAAGGTCAAGGAGGTGCGGATCTCCAAGATCCTCAAAACCGGCGCGGTGTGCCTGTCCGCTGACGGCCCTGTCTCTCTGGAGATGGAGCGCTACATGCGCAAGCTGGAGGGCGGCGAGCACATGAAGGCCGAGCGGGTGCTGGAGCTCAACGCCGACTCCGCTCCTTATGCTGCTCTGAAGAAAGCGGTGGACGAGGGCGACAAGGAGACGGTGGAGAAGTACTCCAAGCTGCTCTACGGTCAGGCTCTGCTGCTGGCAGAGCTGCCCTTGGAAGACCCTGCAGAATACGCCCAGCTGGTTTGCAGCCTGATGGTGTAAGAAACGGACGAAAACGCGGTGTGCTGGTATGCACACCGCGTTTTCTGATAGAAAATCGGCAGAAATCCTGGAAAATCCGTTGGATATGCTGTTTGCAATCCTGGGAAAACTATGATATAGTACATTACTAACCAGCGCAAAAAATTTATTGAGAAAGTGGAGTTGATGTGTCCAACATGGACAGTACCAGTATAGGCATGATTGCCGCCCTGATTTTTCTTGTGATGATGTCCGCCTATTTTTCCGCCACCGAGACAGCCTTTACCTCTCTCAACCGCATCCGCCTGAAAAACCGGGCGGACAACGGGGACCGGAGAGCCCAGCGTACCCTGGACCTGGCAGAGGACTATGACAAGCTTTTGTCTACCATCCTTATTGGCAACAACATCGTCAACAACGTGGCCACCACCATCGGCGCGGTGCTCTTTATCAAGCTCATCGACGATGTGCGGGGTCCCACGGTGTCCGCCACGGTGCTCACCATTGTGATCCTGATTTTCGGCGAGGTTTCCCCCAAGAGCCTGGCCAAGGAACACCCGGAGGCCTTTGCGATGTTTTCGGCCCCTCTCCTGCGGGTGCTCGTACTGATCCTCACTCCGCTTAACTTCCTGTTTGCCCAGTGGAAGCGCCTGCTGTCCCTGGTGTTCCGCAACAGTGGAGAGGACGGTATTACCGAAGAAGAACTGGTGGGCATGGTGGACCAGGCGGAGAACGAGGGCGGTCTGGATCAGCACGAGAGCGATCTGATCCGCAATGCCATCGAGTTTAACGACCTGGAGGTGTCCGAGATCCTCACTCCCCGGGTGGACCTGGTGGCGGTGGAGGACGACGCCACCATGGAGGAGGCGGCCTCCCTGTTTGTGGAGAGCGGCTACTCCCGTCTGCCTATTTATCACGACAGCATTGACAATATTATCGGCGTCATCCATGAGAAGGACTTTTACGCTGCCCGCTATCGCGGTGAGACCGACCTGACCAATCTGAAGGCGCCTGTCCTTTACACCACCGGAAACACCAAGATCTCCGAGCTGCTGCGCATCCTCCAGAAGAACAAGGCCCACATGGCCGTAGTGGTGGATGAGTACGGCGGCACCGAGGGTATCGCCACCCTGGAGGACATCGTGGAGGAGCTGGTGGGCGAGATCTGGGATGAGCATGACGAGGTCATCGAGACCTTCCAGAAGCAGCCGGACGGCAGCTATCTCATCGCCTGCTCTGCCGATCTGGACGATATGTACGACCTGTTCCAGGTGAAGGGCAGCTGCGACGCGGCCACCGTGTCCGGCTGGGTCATGGAGCAGGTAGGCCGGGTGCCCGAGGTGGGCGACCACTTCCAGGCTGAGGGTCTGGACGTCACCGTCACCCAGGTGGAGCACCGCCGGGTGCTGGAAATTCAAGTCCGGGTCCTGGAGGAGCCGGAGGAAAAAGAGAGCAAGTCCAGAGACAAACGGGACAAAGAGAATAAATCCAAAGAGTCCCGAGAGAAATAAAAAATGTGCAGAGAGGTTTCCTCTCTGCACATTTTTTTATCCGTCAGGCAGCGGTCAGTCTATGGGAATATCCACCCCGCAGACGGTCACATAGTCCACCTGGGTGGGGTCGATGATCCGGTCAGGCATACCATAGATTGGTGTTGCCTCATATTCCATCCTCCGCTCCACATAGCACTCCCCAGCATAGACATGGCCCTCTGTGTCAAAGCCGTCCTGACATTCGGATAGCACCGCACTTCGTGGTATAACGACAGTTCCGTCCTTCATGTGGAATTCCACCGTTAGACTGCTCCAACAATCAATCGTTCCATAGGCCAGCCGGTAACCATCGCGTTTAAGTCCCCCTACATTGGAATCTCCAGCCGTGACGGTAAAGTCCCCTTCATCCGAGGTGACCGTAGTTCCTTGCTTTTGAGATGGAACATTCTCTTCTTTTACCCAGTAGTGGTGATGAAAATAACAGGAACCTCCATCCACCCGAGCAAAGGCCCGGAAAGGGGAAAACTCCAGTTTGGTTAGGGTAGCGGTGCCATCCAGATAGGGAACCTCCACATTGGGGGTCAGGCGGATGGTCTAATCTGGATAGTCCAGCTTCACATCCTCAAATACCACATCGCCTTCCCAAAGGGGGAGTTTGACCCATTCCTCCGATTCTTGGTTCCAACCGTCCCAACTAAGAGGTTCCAGAACAATATCAGCTACTTTACCTGCGACTGAATTTTGGGTGGGCCATCCGGAGCAATAGGTGAGGGTTCTCGTCGCCTGGTCCCAGGTGATGTTAGATATTCCGCTGCCGCCATTCTGTTGGACGCCGTTTACCATCAGGTCCCAGTTTGCCTGCAAGTCCAGGTAATCCTCTGGGGGCTCATAGACAAAGCTATCCGGAGCCTTCATATCCATCCAGATATAGAGCATGGTGTTATCCCCAGCGCACCGGCTTAGGGTAATTTCCCAGCCGTCCACTGTCTTCGTCTCTCCAATCTCATAGGTCAGCTTTTCCAGCAGTTCCTGCTCCTCGGAGGACTGGAAGGAGAACAGCCTGCCCCAAGTGGGGTTCAGTACGGCCGCCAGAGCGCCTACCGTCAGGATCGCGGCAGCGGCAAGACCCACTACCATGCCCCGGCTTACGTTTCGCACTTTTTTCTTGGTGTTGTCTGTCATAGTTTCCTCCTGCTCCGCTGCCTGCTGTAAACGCTGGGCCAGCGCGGCCTTTTCATCCTGTGTAAATTCAATATGGGAAAAATCCTGGGTAAATTTGCTCATAAGACCAACTGCAGCTCCTTTCTCAGCAAATTCCTGCTTCGGCTAAGCCGTTTTCGGGCAGTGGCTGGGGTGCAGCTGCATAGTTTGGCGATTTCATCCAAGCTGTATCCCTCATAGTAGAAGAGATATACCACTGCGCCGTAGTGCTCCGGCAGTGCTCGGATAAGCTCCATCAGGTCTTCGCTGTGTTCCTCCGGAGCTGCTACCCGCTCGGCCTGGTCCATGGGTACCACCCGCCGCCGTCCCGCGCATTTTAAACAATTTTTGCAGGCGTTGATGGCCATGCGCAGGATGAAGGCCCGCTCATGATCTGCGTTTTCAAATTGCTGTTTTCGTTCCAGCAGCTTAAGAAAGACGTCCTGGCAGATGTCTTGGGCGTCCTCCCGGCTTAGGGAATAGGATAGACACAGTCGAAGAATTGGGTCGGCATAGACCGTTACAAAGCGCTCCGCCTGTTGGGGAGCGTTCCATTCAATCATGTTCCTCTGCCTCCTTTCACCCTTAATACAACTCAAATAGCAAAAATGTGACCCGAATAAACGCTTTTTAGCTTTTCCGAGAGAGAAAAAATGTGCAGAGAGGTTTCCTCTCTGCACATTTTTTTATGGTCCGTCCGGGGTGAAGAGCACCCACTCGCCGTCAATCTCCACCGCGATACCCTCGTCGGTGCGGGCGTAGAGGGTTCCCTCCCGGTTGAAATTGGCCTCACCGTCCTCGTCGGGCAGGCCGTCGGTGTAGGTGGTGGTGCCCAGAATGGCGCTCTCCTCCACTTCGCCGGAGATGGCCTGGCCGGTGGACCAGTAGAGCTGCCCGTCCACCCAGATGGCCGGGCAAACATCGCCGCCGGAGCCTTGGGAATTGTCAGTGATGCCGGAGTTGGAATTTTGCTGGGACTCACCGCCTGCGGCGCTGCCGCTGCCGCTATTTGCACTGCCCATGCCTAGGTTATTCATCCCCCAGTACAGGCCGAATACCACCGCCAGGCAGGCGGCCAGTCCAGCCAGGGGACGGCGCAGGGAGGGCCGCTTGGCCGGGCGGTATTCCTCCGCTTCAGCAATCAGGTCCTCATCGATGTGCCCCACAGCCTGGAGCAGAAATTCCTCGTTCATACTGCGATCCCCTCCTGTTCCAGAGCGGCTTTCAGCCGCTGACGGGTGCGGAACAGCCGGGATTTGACCTGGCTCTCCCGCAGATGGAAGCTCTGGGCCAGAGCGGCAATGGACTCCAGATGCCAGTAGCGGCGGATAAACAGAGCCCGGTCCAGCTCCGGCTGGCTGCGGAGAAACTGAGAGATGACCCGGCCCGTCTCCTTCTCGTCCAGAGCCTGCTCCGGCCCGCCGGGAGCGGGAAGGCAGTCCCCCAGTTCGTGAAGGGCCAGTTCCACTTGACTGCCGCCCCGCTTGGCTGCCCGGTTGCGCCGCCAGCGGTCTAAGGACAGGTTGCGGGCCAGTTTCCCGAAAAAGGCGGAGAGAATACTGGGACGCTGGGGAGGCATGGCGTTCCAGGCGTGAAGCCACGTGTCATTGACGCACTCCTCCGCGTCCTCCTCCACCGCCAGGATGCGCCGGGCGATGGAGCGGCAGTAGGCGCCATACTTCCGATCGCTTTCCCAGATGGCCTGCTCCCGCCGGTCCCAATATAACTGGATGATCTGCTGGTCTTCCATGGCGGTCTCCTTTCTTCCAATGGGTTCTCTATCCATATAGACGCAAAGGGAAGGGGATGGTTGCAAAATTCAGAAGGGCAGGGCGATAATGGCGGGGATAAACAGGGGGACCGACAAAGAGAGGATGACCCCCGAGGTGAAAGAATAGATGGCCATGCGCTGGTCGGTGGCGCTGACCACCACGGGCAGCACCGTATCCATGGCGGCGGCGCCGGGAAGGGCCACGGTTTCGATATATCCAAATCGCTGAGCTACCATGGGAGCAAGGACAATGGCGAACAGCTCATGCAGAACGTTGGAGAGAAAGGCGGTGGCCGATACGGTGAGGGAGTAGGGGGCCAGCAGGGTGGGGGCCAGAGAGTACCACCCAAAGCCGGCCGCGGCGGCCACACAATCCTTGGGACCAAGGGGGAGCAGTAGCCCTGCCAAGGCGGTCACTGTAAAGGTGCCAACCATGACCGCCAGCGGTACCAGAACAACCCGCAGGCCGGCCTGACGCACGCTGGACAGCATGCCCTCCTGACGTCCCAGGTCCAGTCCTACCAGGAACAGCAGCAGGTACAGACCGAGCTGGATGATCTGACCGCAGTGGACGGCCAGGGCATCGGGCAGGACAAAGTGGCCCAGGACCATGCCAAGCGCCACAGTGAAGACAATGAGCAGGGTGAGGGTGTGGTCCACCTTGACCTTTTCTCCATGTTTCTCCTGGGTCTGAGCGGAACCGGCCGGCTGCCCGTGTTTGTCCAGCTTCAAAATATACTTGCGCAGAATATGTACGGCCAGCAGGCTGCCCGCCATGGCGGCGGCCGTGATGAGGAAGGCGTTAAGGCCGATGACGCCCAGAGAGGCCACGATCTCCTTGTTCGCGCCCAGCTCCGCACCTAAAGTGAAGATGAGCAGAAGCAGGGCGGCGGTCTGAAAGCGGCCTAGCCAGGGGAGCGTTCGGGAACGGAGTACAGGGCGGGACCCCAGAAAGGCGCCCGCGGCCACCAGAGCTAAATAGGTGGCCAAGCTGACCAGGGTGCCGGTGATCTGCTGCATGAAGAAAAAACCTCCTTGAAGTCAAAAAAGGCCGGAGGGCGGGAACCGTCCTCCGGCCGTGTGAAAAGCGATTTAGTTCAGCTCCAGGGACTTGGAATCCACCACAGCCTTGAGCTTGGCGATAAAGTCGGCCATAGGCATGGCGCCCAGATCCTCGCCGGTGCGCAGACGCACGGACACGGTGTTGTTCTCCATGTCCCGGTCGCCCACCACGATCATGTAGGGGATCTTTTCCATGGTGGCCTCGCGGATCTTCTTGCCGATCTTCTCGTTGCGGTGATCGGTCTCCACACGGTAACCAGCCTCATCCAGCTGCTTGGACAGCTGATCGGCATAAGCGGCAGCCCGGTCGGTAACAGGCAGGATCTTCACCTGGACAGGGGCCAGCCAAGCGGGGAAGGCGCCGGCAAAGTGCTCGGTGATGACGCCGATGAACCGCTCGATGGAGCCCAGCACCACGCGGTGGATCATAACGGGGCGGTGCTTCTGACCGTCTTCGCCGGTGTACTCCAGCTCGAAGCGCTCAGGCAGCTGGCTGTCCAGCTGGATGGTGCCGCACTGCCAGGTGCGGCCCAGGGAATCGGCCAGATGGAAGTCCAGCTTGGGGCCGTAGAAGGCGCCGTCGCCCTCGTTGATGACAAACTCCTTGCCCATGTCGGTGATGGCGTTTTTCAGGATGTCCTGGTTGTGCTCCCACTCCTCCACGGTGCCGATGTGGTCCTCGGGCATGGTGGACAGCTCGATGGTGTAGCTCAGACCGAAGGTGGAATACACTTCGTCAAAGAGGCGTACGGTCTCCTGAATGACGTCCTTCATCTGCTCCCGGGTCATAAAGACGTGGGCGTCATCCTGGCTGAAGCAGCGTACCCGGAACAGGCCGTGGAGAGCGCCGGACAGCTCATGGCGGTGGACCAGGCCGATCTCACCCACCCGCAGGGGCAGCTCACGGTAGGAGTGAGGCTCGCTGGCGTAGACCAGCATGCCGCCGGGGCAGTTCATGGGCTTGATGGCAAAGTCCTCGCCGTCGATGACGGTGGTGTACATGTTCTGCTTATAGTGATCCCAGTGGCCGGAGCGCTCCCACAGCTGACGGTTGAGGATGATGGGAGTGGAAATCTCCACATAGCCGTACTTCTTGTGGATCTGACGCCAGTAGTCCAGCAGAGTGTTCTTCAGGGTCATGCCCTTGGGCAGGAAGAAGGGGAAGCCGGGGCCCTCGTCGCGGAGCATGAACAGACCCAGCTCCTTGCCCAGCTTGCGGTGGTCGCGCTTCTTAGCCTCTTCAATGCGCTGCAGATACGCGTCCAGCTCGTCCTTCTTGGGGAAGGCGATGCCGTAGATGCGCTGCAGGGTCTCCCGGTTGGAGTCGCCCCGCCAGTAGGCGGCGTTGCAGGCGGTGAGTTTCAGGGCGTTGCCCTTGATGCGGCCAGTAGAGTCCAGATGGGGACCGGCGCACAGGTCGGTGAACTCGCCCTGCTTGTAGAAGGAGATGTGGGCGTCCTCTGGCAGGTCGTTGATGAGCTCCACCTTGTAGGGCTCCTCCTTCTCCTCCATGAACTTGATGGCCTCCTCACGGGGAAGCTCAAACCGCTCCAGCTTCAGCTTCTCCTTGCAAATCTTCTTCATCTCCGCCTCGATCTGCTCCAGGTGCTCGGGGGTGAAGGCGAAGGGCGCGTCCATATCGTAGTACCAGCCCTCATCAATGGAGGGGCCGATGGCCAGCTTCACCTCGGGCCACAGACGCTTGACGGCCTGGGCCATCACGTGGGAGCAGGTGTGCCAATAGGTCTGGCGGTATTCGGGATTTTCAAAGGTAAACTCGTTCTTGTTCTCCTCAGACATGGGAAAAACCTCCTTACAAATTTGGTAGGGGTAAGAAAAACGCCTCACCCCTGAGTTGTGTCAGGGGTGAAGCGAACATAGCTCCACGGTTCCACCCTGCTTGTTAGAAGCGCGGAGTCCCTGGGAGCAGGACAACAGCGACACACGCAGACCGAAAAACAGGACGGGCGCAGCCCGGCGGCATGTTCGGCGAAGTGTGGAGCAGTTGGCCGTTGCGGAAGGGACGCAGCGTGACATCTAACCGCTTTGTGACCTCTGTAACGGGAGGACCCGTCCCGGTTGTTTCCCGGGCGGCTCAGGAGTGGTTGCGGCCGCCGGCCTGCGCAGAACACTTTCAGCAAGCTGTGTTCCTCTCTGGGCGGGGCAAGGGCGGCTTGGTCTCCGTCTGTGCCATTTTTACGCAGAAAATATATCACCAATATCAGGTGCTGTCAAGAGGAAAGTAACTTGTATAGGAGGAAAACAGGGGGTATAATGGACAAAAACGCCACAGGAGGTTTTTCTATGGATGAACAAAGCCGTGAACTTCAATTTCACATCCAGTGCGCCCCCGGACAGGTGGGTAAATACTGCATCCTCCCCGGCGACCCGGGGCGGTGTGAAGCCATTGCCCGGCACTTTGATCACCCGGTTCATGTCCAGACCAACCGGGAGTACACCACCTACACCGGAACCCTCTTGGGGGAGAAAGTGAGCGTGGTGTCCACCGGCATCGGAGGCCCCTCCGCCGCCATCGCCATGGAGGAGCTGTGCAACCTGGGCTGCCACACCTTTGTGCGGGTGGGTACCTGCGGCGGCATCAAGCTGGAGGTCCAGAGCGATGACGTGGTGGTGGCCACCGGTGCGGTGCGCATGGAGGGCACCAGCCGGGAGTATGCCCCCATCGAGTGGCCCGCCGTCCCTGACTTTACTGTGACCCAGGCCCTGGTAAAGGCGGCACAAAACCTGCAAAAACCCTGGCACGCGGGCGTGGTCCAGTGTAAGGACTCCTTTTATGGACAGCACTCTCCCGCCCGTATGCCGGTGAGCTACGAGCTGGAGCAGAAGTGGGAGGCCTGGAAGCGCCTGGGGGTGCTGGCCAGCGAGATGGAGTCGGCCGCCCTGTTTGCCGTGGCTGCCGCGCGAGGGGTGCGGTGCGGCTCGGTGTTCCATGTGATCTGGAACCAGGAGCGGGAGAAGGCCGGGCTGGACCAGAAGGAGTCCCACGATACCTCCGCCGCCATTCAGGTGGGGATCGAGGCCCTGAAGCTGCTGATCCAGGAAGATAAGAAGCTGTGATTTTTTGGAGCCGCTGGCTGCGGCTCCAAAAATTTTCGAATTATACTTGACTTTGTCAAGCTGTGTGATATACTTGACTAAGTCAAGAAAAGGAGTTGACCGTTTCATGTTCCAGACTCTGGCCTACTACGCCACCGTCTTTCACCGCGGCTTTACCGCCTACACCACCCAGCGCCTGCAAAAGCTGGGGCTCAATTTCGGTTCCCTGTTTCCGGTGATCTATGTGGGCAAGCACCCGGGCTGCACCCAGGCCGAGCTCACCGCCGCCCTTGGGCTGGACTGGGGGTACTCTCAGCGCACTGTGACCAAACTGGTGGAGGAGGGGTTCCTCACCCGGGAGAAGTCGGGCCGGGCCTACCACCTGGACCTGAGCCCCAAGGGGCAAGAGGCCTTCCAGGTGAGCCACCAGGTGTTTTTCGACTGGGACCAGCAGGCACTGGCCGCCCTGGATGAGAACGAGCGGGAGCAGCTCTTTGCCCTCTTGGCAAAAGCCACCAAGAAAGAAGCGAATTCCACATGTATGAGACCATCAACAGCTCCCTGAATTACGGCGGGCTTACCTTAAAGAACCGTATCCTCTTTGCGCCCACCAGCTTGGGACTACCCCAGGAAGAACTGCTGGAGCGGATGAAGAAGATTGCCGCCGGAGGCTGCGCCATGATCATCATCGGCGATGTTCCGGTACTGCCCCACGGCTTTGGACCTTCTCTGTATACCAAGAAGGGGATAGAGTTTTACAAGAGTCTGGCAGATGCCGTCCACCCCTATGGGTGTAAGCTATGCGCCCAGCTCCACCAGTCCGACTCCAACCTGAAGGGGATGATCAAATACATCCCCGGTGTGCTTACCAAGCGCATCTCTATGCAGGAGCTGCGGCCTCTGCTGAACCAGCAGGTGGGGCCTTACATCACCGGTCTGCCGGAGAAAAAGGTGGAGGAGATCACAGACGCCTTCGGCAAGGCGGCCGAACTGGCCATCCAGGCAGGATTTGACATGGTCCAGGTACACGGGGACCGGATGTGCGGCAGCTTCAGCTCCTCCATCTTTAACCATCGTACCGACCGCTACGGCGGCAGCCCCGAAAACCGGGCCCGCTTTGCGGTGGAGGCGGTGTCCGCCATCCGCCGCCGTCTGCCCAATGTGCCCATCGACTATAAACTGGCCGTGCGTCAGGAGAACCCCCACTACGGAAACGCCGGCGTGCTGGAGGAGGAGCTGCCCATCTTCGTCCCTCTGCTGGAGCAGGCGGGGGTCACCAGCTTCCATGTGACTCTGGCCAACCACGGAGAACTCAGCGACACCATTCCCCCGAAGAATCACCCGGAATTTGGGGCGGAGGGCTGTTTCTTGAAGTTCTGTGACCAGGTGCGCAAGCTCACCAAGCTGCCTATCTGCGGTGTGGGCGGGCTCACCGATCCCGACTTTGTGGAGGAGCAGCTGAAAAGCGGCCGCATCGACTGTGCCGCCATGAGCCGTCAGCTGACTGCCGACCCGGAGTGGCCCAACAAGGTGTGCTCCGGCCGGGCCGGGGAACTCCACCGCTGTGTCCGCTGCAACAAAAAGTGCCTGGGAGGCATGATGGCCCACCAGGGCGTCCACTGTATTTATGAAAGGAAGGAAACGAAATGAGCTATTCCATCGTTTACAGCAGCCGCACCGGCAACACTGCCCTGCTGGCCCAGGCTATCCGGGAAGCACTGCCCCAGGAGGAGTGCAGCTACTTTGGCGCGCCTCACGCCGAGGCCCTCGGCGCCGACACCATCTATGTGGGATTCTGGACGGACAAGGGTACCTGCGACGAGCAGACGGCCCACTTTCTCCAAAGCCTGACCAATCAGAAGGTGTTTCTCTTCGGCACGGCCGGGTTTGGCGGTGCGCCCGCCTACTTTGAGCAGATCCTGGGCAGGGTGAAGGAGAATCTGGCCTCCGGTGTGCAGGTGGTTGGGACCTACATGTGCCAGGGCAAGATGCCCCAGGTGGTGCGGGACCGCTACGAGGCCATGGAGGACAGCCCCCGGCGTACCATGATGCTGGAAAACTTTGACCGCGCCCTCAGCCATCCCGACCAGCAGGATTTGGATGGGCTGAAGCAGGCAGTGACGAAATAAATATAAGGAGAAGGAGCCGCCCGATTTTCGGGCGGCTCCTTTGCCGCTTTTTGGGACAAATGGACATAGGGACGGGCAGGGGCAGAATACAGTGGGGCAGGAGGTGTCTGTCTATGCTTTCCCCAGTGATCTATCTGGTGCTCAACGGCCTGTTTTTTACCCTGCGGCTGTCAGGAGGCGGAGGCTCCTTCCCCCGGCCGCTGAAAGCGGAGGAGGAGCGCAAATATTTGGAGCGGTGCGCCCAGGGGGACCTGGAGGCGCGGAATATTCTGGTGGAGCACAATCTGCGGCTGGTGGCTCATATAGTCAAAAAATATTACGCTCAGACCGGGGACCAGGACGACCTGATCTCTATCGGCACTATTGGCCTTATCAAAGGGATCTCTACCTTTAAAGCGGATAAGAACGTGCGCCTGGCCACCTATGCCTCCCGGTGTATTGAAAATGAGATCCTCATGCACTTCCGGGCGCAGAAGAAACTCCAGGGGGAGGTCTCCCTGTCCGACACCATGGAAAACGGCGGAGACGGAAATTCCCTGTCCTTGATGGATGTCATTGCTGTGGATGACAACATGCTGGAGGACCTGGATACCCGGGATGCGTGCAGGCGAGTGCGGCAGTGTGTGGGGGAGTGCCTCAACCCCCGGGAGCGGG
This sequence comes from Flintibacter sp., assembly GCF_046973065.1. NCBI lineage: Bacteria > Bacillati > Bacillota > Clostridia > Eubacteriales > Flintibacter > Flintibacter sp. The sequence continues at coordinate 46,975 of NZ_JBKVXZ010000016.1, forward strand.
CCATCATTACCCTGCGCTACGGACTGGATGACCAGCCTCCACGGACGCAACGGGAGGTGGCTGCCCGGTGCGGTATCAGCCGGTCCTATGTGTCCCGTATCGAAAAACGGGCCCTGGCAAAGCTGGAACAGGCCATGGACGGATGGCGTCCTTAGTCAAAAAGACGATGTTAAAATGTCATAAAGAACATTCAAAAACGTTATGAAAAAAATACAGAAATAGGTAAAAACGATAATATTTTTGACGTAGTTCACAAAACGTTAAAAAACGTTATTGCGTTTTTTTAACAAATATACTATAATAAGCCTGCAAGTATTGTCCCTGCAAATCAATCATTGAATTGGAGGAATCTACATGAAAAAGAAACTTGCTCTGGTTCTGGCTCTGGCTCTTACTGCCAGCCTGTCCCTCACGGCCTGCACCACTTCCGGCGGTACCAGTTCTGGTTCCGGCTCTGGTTCTGGCTCCGGCTCCAATGCTGGCACTGAGACCGTGACCGGCGGCAAAGAGGGCGGCACCAGCCTGACCTTCACCACTGGCGGTGATCAGGGTACCTACTTCGGCTTTGGCGGCGTTCTGGCCGGTAAGGTTGGCGAGGCTACCAGCACCCAAGTGACCGTTATTTCTTCCGGCGGTTCTCAGGCTAACATTGAGAACATGGAGATTGGCGACGCCCAGCTGGGCTTCGTGCAGTCCGACGTTATGGCTTATGCCTATCAGGGCATCCGTAACTTCGATGGCGCTGCCGTCACGGACTTCTCCACCGTCGCTTCCCTGTACATGGAGCAGGTCCAGATCGTTACCCTGGATCCTAACATCAAGACTGTTGCCGATCTGAAGGGTAAGCGCGTGTCCATCGGCGCTCCCGGTTCCGGCGTGTACTATAATGCCATTGACGTTCTGGCCGCTTATGATATGACCGAGAACGACATCCAGGCCACTCTGGAGGACTTCGGCACCAGCGCTGAGTCCCTGCAGGACGGCAAGATCGACGCCGCTTTCGTGGTTGCCGGCGCTCCCACCACCGCCATCACCTCCCTGGCCACCACCAAGGACGTGTATCTGGTTAACCTGGACGACGAGCACATCGACAAGCTGAAGGAGAGCTCTCCCTACTACGAGAAGGCCGTCATCTCCGCTGATACTTATGAGATGGAAGCTGACGCCACCACCGTGGCCGTGGTCGCTACCGTGATCGCCCGCGACGACGTGTCTGAGGCCGATGTGTACAACTTCCTGTTCGGTATCTTCGAGAACACCGAGGCTCTGGCTGCTGCCCACAGTAAGGGCGCTGAGCTGGATCTGGAGTTTGCCGCTTCCAACACCGCTGTTCCCTATCATCCCGGTGCTGCGGCCTACTTCGCTGAGAAGGGCATCGAAGTTCCCACCAAGTAAATCCAATCCCTGCTGACAGTCAATTGATGGGCTGCGGCGGATTAGTCCGCCGCAGCCCGCTGTGAATTGCGGGATCAACTTGCGAAGCAGAAGCGCCCGCATTCCCTAAAGGGCGTGCGGGCGCGTGTGTTCCTCAGGCAGCCGCGGAACCGTAAAGGAGAACGCAGAAAGGATTTTGCTCTATGGATTACGAAAAAGAAAGGGAGAAACAGGCAGCTGCAGCCGACGTGGAAGCGGACGTGAACGTTGCCGACGCAGTGGACGAGGTCATGAAAAAATATGACCGTGAGTCCAACACCCGTATTTGGGAAGGAAAGCCCAAGCTGGTGGTCAAGACCATCATGGCGCTCTTTTCCCTGTACTGTATCATCGTGACTTTGTTTGTCAGCGGCCTGCTGGAGGTTCGTCTGACCATGTTCCTGGGTCTGATCCTTATCATCGGTTACCTGAACTATCCTGTGAAAAAGGGATATATGAAGGTAAACTACATCCCTTGGTATGATTTGGTTATTATGGTGCTTGGCGCAGGCTCCTTCTTCTACTTTGCAGCCAACGCCAAGGATATCCTGCTGAAAGCAACCAAGGTAACCAATGAGCCCTTCATGGTGGCCATTGCCATCATCGGTGTACTGGCGCTGGCGGAGCTGTGCCGCCGCTGCGTAGGGTTGCCCATTTTGTGTGTGGCGGGCGCTCTGCTGATTTACACCTTTGCCAATGTCCGGTTCGGAAAGGTCATCTATGACCTGTTCTATACCACCAGCGGCGTGATGGGCACTCCTGTAAAGGTGTGTGCCACCTACATTGTTGTGTTTATTATTTTCGGCGCCTTCCTGGAACGCACCGGAATTTCCAACTTCTTTATTGATTTGGCAAACTCCGTGGCCGGTTCTTCCTCCGGCGGCCCCGCCAAGGTAGCTGTTATCTCCTCCGCTCTGTGCGGCATGGTGTCCGGCTCCTCCGTGGGCAACACTGTGACCACCGGCTCCGTCACCATCCCCATGATGAAGAAGACGGGCTATAAACCTCAGTTTGCCGGCGCCGTTGAGGCTGCTGCCTCCACCGGCGGTCAGATCATGCCCCCCATCATGGGCGCTGCTGCCTTCCTGATGGCTGAGTACATGGGAATTCCCTATGCTCAGGTGGCACTGAAGGCTATCCTGCCCGCTATCCTCTACTTCACCGGCATTTACATTGCGGTCCATCTGGAAGCCAAGAAGCTGGGCCTGAAGGGTATTCCCAGAGAGCAGCTGCCCAAGATGCGCAAGCTGCTGCCCAAGGTTTACCTGCTGCTGCCCCTGGTTGTTCTGGTGGTCATGGTCTCCCTGAACATGAAGACCATGCAGTTCTGCGCTGCGGTGGCCATCGTGATCACCATTCTGGTGGGTATTGTCAATAAGGAAGACCGCATCACCCCCGCCAAGATCTTCGACGCCCTGGAGGCCGGCGGCAAGGGCACCATCACCGTGGCTGTGGCCTGCGCCATGGCTGGTATCGTGGCTGGCTGCATCACCTCCACCGGTCTGGCTTCCAAGCTCATTACCGCCATCGTAAAGATCTCCGGCGGCCAGGCGATTATCGCTCTGTTCCTCACCATGCTGTGCTGCATCGTGCTGGGCATGGGCGTGCCTACCACCGCTAACTACTGCATCATGGCTTCCACCTGCGCCCCCATCCTGATGAGCCCTGCCATCGGCATCCCCAAGGTGGCTGCCCACTTCTTCGTGTTCTACTTCGGCATCGTGGCCGACATTACCCCGCCCGTGGCTCTGGCTGCCTACGCCGGCTCCGCTATCGCCAAGGCTCCTCCCATGAAGACCGCATTCAACGCAACACGACTTGCCATCGCGGCCTTTATTGTCCCCTACATCTTTGCGTTTAGCCCTGTGATGCTCTTCGAGTTCAGTAAGGGTACCTCTACGGCTATGATGGTGGTCCAGATCATCCAGATCTGTGTCACCTCTCTGCTGGGCATCTTCGGTGTGGCTGCCGCCCTCAACGGCTTCCTCTACAAGAAGATCAACCCCCTGTTCCGTTTTATTATGGCTGTCGGCGGCCTGTGCATGATGATCCCCGGCACCGTGACCGACCTGATCGGTCTGGTTCTGGTGGCTGGTATCTGTGTATATCAGTATCTGAGCGCCAAAAAGGATCGCTCTGTGGCTGCGTAACACAATTGAGCATAAGCAAAAGACGTCCGCCGCTGGCGGGCGTCTTTTTTGTGCGGAAAGAACAGACCCAGCATTGCGCATACAGTCAAAATGCGCTATAATATTCAGAACACACCAATTTGATATTGGCAAAAAAGGAGGACGTATCCTATGAACACACTGCTGGAGCTGCTGGAGCAGGACTGCACCCAGTCCGCAGCACAGTTGGCCGCACAGGCGGGCATGACCGAGGAGCAGGTGAAGGCGGAGATGGCACGCCTGGAGCAGGACGGGACCATTCTGGGCTATCAGGCCATTATTGACTGGGACCGGGTGAAGCGGGAGAATGTCACCGCGCTCATCGAGGTGAAGGTCGTCCCCCAGAGCATCGACGGTTTTGACCGCATCGCGGAGCGCATCTACCAGTACGACGAGGTAGAGAGCATGTACCTGATGAGCGGTTCGTTTGACCTGACGGTCATTATCTCCGGCCGCACCCTGCGGGAGGTAGCCCAGTTTGTGGGCGAGCGTCTGGCTCCTCTGGAGGGAGTCACCGGCACGGCCACCCACTTCATTTTGAAGAAATATAAGGAAAAACACCTGGTATTCCGCCGTCCGGAGCCCCAGGAGAGGGAGTTTGTGTTTTCATGAATTACGACCAGATCATTTCTCAGCGCATCCAGAATATCAAGCCCTCGGGCATCCGTAAGTTTTTCGACATCCTGGAGGAGATGACCGACGCCATCTCCCTGGGCATCGGCGAGCCCGACTTTGTTACCCCCTGGCACATCCGGGACGCGGGTATCTACTCCCTGGAGCGCGGCCACACCAAGTACACCTCCAACGCCGGTATGCTGGAGCTGCGGCGGGAGATCTCCAACTACCTGCGCCGCCGCTTTGATCTCAACTACGACTACGCCAAGCAGATCCTGGTCACCGTGGGCGGCAGTGAGGCCATCGACCTGGCCCTGCGCTGCCTGCTGAACCCCGGTGACGAGGTCATCGTGCCCGTGCCCTCCTTTGTGTGCTACGGACCTCTTACCGAGATGGCGGGCGGCGTGCCGGTCTATGTGGAGCTGAAGGCGGAGGACCAGTTCCGCCTCACCCCCGAGCAGCTCAAGGCCGCCATCACCCCCAAGACCAAGGTGCTGGTGCTGCCCTTCCCCTCCAATCCCACCGGCGGCATCATGAGCCGCCCCGACCTGGAGGCTATTGCCGAGGTGCTGCGGGGCACTGATATCATGGTGATCTCCGACGAAATTTACGCCGAGCTTACCTACGGCCAGCGCCACGTGTCCATGGCCAACCTTACCGATATGTATGAGCGCACCGTGGTGGTCAACGGCTTCTCCAAGAGCCATGCCATGACCGGCTGGCGCATGGGCTATGTGTGCGCTCCCCAGCCGGTGATCGCCGCTATGACCAAGCTGCACCAGTTTGGCATCATGTCCGCGCCCACCACCAGCCAGTACGCCGCCATCGAAGCCATGCGCAACGGCGACAAGGACATTGAACATATGCGGGAGGAGTACGACAGCCGCCGCCGCTACCTGGTGGAAAACCTCAACCGCATCGGCCTTACCTGCTTTGAGCCCAAGGGCGCCTTTTACGTATTCCCCTGCATCAAGTCCAGCGGCCTGACCTCGGAGGAGTTCTGTGAGCGCTTCCTCATGGAGGAGAAGGTGGCCGTCATTCCCGGCACTGCCTTTGGACCGGGCGGCGAGGGCTTTGTGCGGGCCTGCTACGCCGCTTCCATGAAGGACATCGCCGAGGCGGTCAGCCGTATGGATAACTTTTTGCAGAACCTGCGCCGTAAGCAGGGAGAAGAATAAGCCGGACGAACTGAGAAGCGGCATGGAGGAATAAGATCATGAATATCGTATGTTTGGATATGGAGGGCGTTCTGGTCCCCGAAATCTGGATCGCCTTTGCGGAAGAGAGCGGCATCCCTGAGCTCAAGCGCACCACCCGGGATGAGCCCGACTACGACAAGCTCATGCGCTGGCGTCTGGGCATCCTGAAGGAGCACGGACTGGGTCTGAAGGAGATCCAGTCCACCATCGCCAAGATCGACCCCCTGCCCGGGGCCAAGGAGTTTTTGGATGAGCTGCGCACCATGACCCAGGTGGTCATCCTCAGCGACACCTTTGAGGAGTTTGCACAGCCCCTGATGAAAAAGCTGGGCTGGCCCACCATCTTCTGCAACAGCCTGGAGGTGGCTCCCGACGGGGAAATCACCGGCTTCAAGATGCGCTGCGAGCAGTCCAAGCTCACCACGGTGAAGGCCCTGCAGTCCATGGGCTATGAGACCATCGCCGCCGGAGACAGCTACAACGACCTGGGTATGATCCAGGCCAGCAAGGCGGGTTTCCTCTTCAAGAGCACCGACAAAATCAAGGCCGACCACCCCGAGCTGCCCGCCTTTGAGGAGTTTGGAGAGCTGCTGGAGGGCATCCGCAAGGCCCTTTGACCTAATTTTGGAAACATAGGTGAAAATCATGAACGCGTTTGAATCCCTGCCCTTCCGTCCTGCGGACATTCTGCTGCCCAAGGACTGTGAATACTCCAAGTGGAGCGTGGTGGCCTGCGACCAGTATACCTCTCAGCCGGAATACTGGCAGCGGGTAGCAGAGTATGTGGGCCGCGCCCCCTCTGCGTTGCGGCTCATTCTGCCGGAGAGCTGCCTGGAGGGTCCCAATGTGGAGACCGATATCATGGAGATCAACAACACCATGAGCCGCTACCTCCGGGAGGGCCGCTTTGTCTGCCACCCTGACGCCCTGTTCTATGTGGAGCGCATTCTGGAGGGCGGAAAGGTGCGCCGGGGCCTGATGGGCATGGTGGATCTGGAGCAGTACGACTATGAGCCTGGAGCCGAGAGTCTGGTGCGGGCCACCGAGGGTACCGTTCTCTCCCGCATCCCGCCCCGGGTGGCGGTGCGGAAAAACGCCCCCATCGAGCTGCCCCACGTGATGCTGCTGGCCGACGACCCGGAAAAGACGGTCATCGAGCCTCTGGCGGATCAGACGGAGGATATGACCCTTCTTTATGACTTTGATCTCATGGAGGGCGGCGGCCGCCTGCGGGGCTGGGAGCTGACCCAGCAGCAGAAGGAGCAGGTGGCCCAGGCTCTCACCGCCCTGGCCGACCCGGAAGCCTTCCGGGCGCGGTACCATTTGAAGGAGGACCTGCCCGTGCTGCTGTTTGCGGTAGGGGACGGAAACCACTCCCTGGCCACTGCCAAGGAGTGCTATGAGCGGCAAAAGCGGCTCACCCCTCCGGAGCATTGGGACGCGCTGCCCGCCCGGTTTGCCCTGGTGGAGCTTAACAACCTCCATGACAGCGTTCTGGAGTTTGAACCCATCCACCGGGTGGTGTTTGGAGTGGAGCCCCAGCAGCTGCTGGAGGCTATGGAGGCATATTACCCCGGCTTCATCCACGGAGAGGGGGAGGGCCACGTGCTGCCCTATGTCTGGGGAGAATGTCAGGGGACTGTGACGGTTCCCAACCCCAAGGCTCAGCTGCCGGTGGGGACCCTTCAGCGTTTCCTGGATGACTATCTGCAAAACAATCCCGGCCGGGTGGACTACATCCACGGAGCCCAGGTGGCCCGGGATCTGGCCCGGCGGAAGGATACCATTGCCTTTTTGCTGCCCGCCATGGGCAAGGAGGAGCTGTTCCCCACCGTGATTCACGATGGGGTGCTGCCACGGAAGACCTTCTCCATGGGGCGGGCGCAGGATAAACGGTTTTACCTGGAGGCCCGGAGGATCCGGGACTGAAAGAAAGGGGGCGCCGTGCATGAAGACGCGGGCCTGGGCAAAGCTGAATTTGACCCTGGATGTGCTGGGAAAGCGGGAGGACGGCTATCACGATCTGTGCATGGTGATGCAGTCAGTCACCCTGCATGATACCCTCACCCTCACGCCCAACGAAGGACAGGGGCTGCGGGTAAAGACCAATCTGCGTTTTTTGCCCACGGGAGACAAAAACCTGGCCGCCGCCGCCGCCCTGCGATTTTGGGAGGCCTTGGGTCGGGAGCCGGAGCACCTGGATATTGAGATACAAAAGCGTATTCCGGTCTGTGCCGGTATGGCAGGAGGCAGCAGCGACGCGGCCGCGGTGCTGCGGGCACTCAATGAGTTGGCAGGCAGCCCCTTTACTCCCACAGAGCTGGCCAAAGTGGGGGAGAATGTAGGTTCCGACGTGCCCTACTGTGTGCTGGGAGGCACCGCCCTGGCCGAGGGACGAGGCGAGGTGCTCACCCCGCTGCCCGCCCTGCCGCCCTGCTGGGTGGTGGCCTGCAAGCCGGATTTTCCCATCTCTACCCCCGAGCTGTTTGCCCGCATTGACAGCTGTAAGATCCGCTGCCGTCCCGACACGGCCGGCATGCTGGAGGCGCTGAGGGCGGGCAGCCTGGAGGAGGTGGCTCGGCGGATGTACAACGTGTTTGAAGATGTGCTGCCCGAGCGCTATCAGGCCCGGGTGGCGGAGATCAAGCATGTGCTTATCCAGAAGGGAGCCCTGGGCGCCAACATGAGCGGCACCGGCCCAACAGCCTTTGGCTTGTTTGACAGCGAGGCGGCGGCCCGAGAGGCTCAGGCAGCCCTGCAAGAGGGATACCGGGATACTTTTTTGTGCCGGAGTGTTTAAAATGGAAAAAAGCCGTCCATCCTACTATGTACTACATAGGATGGACGGTGTTTTTTATGGATCGGAAGCTGAAGCGGTGGGAAGTGGCCCTGTTGTGCGGCGTGCTGGCGGCGCTGTTGTGGAGCGCCTGGGCCGGGCAGGAGCAGGCAGAGCTGGCTGGGCAGGTGATCCGCCTGCATGTGCTGGCCAACTCCGACAGCCAGGCCGACCAGGAGCTGAAGCTGGCCGTGCGGGACAGGGTGCTGGAGCAAGCCGAGGATCTCTATCCGGAAGATGCTACCCTGGAGCAGGCACGAGAGATTTTGGAGGACAACCTGGACGAGTTGGCCGCGGCTGGGCAGCAGGTGGTGGACGAGGCAGGCAAGGACTATCCCGTTACTGCTCAGCTGGAGGAGTGCTGGTTCCCCACCAAGAAATATGAAAACTTTGCCCTGCCTGCCGGAGAGTATACAGCACTGCGGGTAGTGATTGGAGAGGGAGAGGGTCAGAACTGGTGGTGCGTGGCCTTTCCGCCCCTGTGCCTGGGAGCGGCCACCGAGAGCGTAGAGGAGGCCACGGCGGCGGGGCTCTTTACGGAGGATCAGGCCGGGCTGATGACCCGGGAGAATGAGGGGTATGTACTGAAATTCAAGTCCCTGGAGTTGCTGGGAGAACTGCGGGGACTGTTTGCCGGAAACTAAAAAGCGCCCGTCCTTGTGGACGGGCGCTTTGCGTTTAGTATTCTTCTTTGGACTCCAGCAGGTAGGGGAGGAAGTCGGCCATCAGGGGGATGTAGGTGGCCACGAAGGCGATCCCGGCCAGAATGGCCACTTTGGGCTTGTGCCGGGAGGGAACCAGAAGGCCCAGCAAAATTCCTACGGCACAAAGGCAGATCTTCACCAGGGCGAAGTCACGCCAGGTGCTCTCGGCGGCGTACTCGTCCGCCCGATCAAATAACCATCTCAGCCAGTTCATACATTACCTCCTTTTTCGCACTTTCTTGCCCGCTTTCTTGCCGCTTTCTTGTAAGAAAGCTTGGCAAAGAACTTTGTGCGAAACTGCGTTTCGCTTCTGGATCGGGAGTGATCCTACGCAGCTGCGCCGAGTAGGACCTCTCTCGTATGCTTCCATTTTAAGTTACATTTCGACAAAATGCAAGGAAAAACCGGGTGAAATAAAATAGGAAGATGAGGTGGCGGCGGACAATTTTCGATAAAAACTTACTTACGAGCGGGGCAGAAGCAAAACGAAGTTTTGCAGAAAGTTCTTTTGGTTACTTTTCTTTCAAGAAAAGTAGCTCAGTGGGCGGAGGCCCAGGTAGTACCGGCGTGAGTCTCGGCCAGCAGAGGTACAGACAGCTGGCACACGCCCTCCATCTCCTCCTTGACTAGCTTACACACCGTCTCAGCCTCGGCCTCGGGGCACTCCACGATCAGTTCGTCGTGGACCTGGAGTACCAGACGGCCCTCCAGCCCCTCCCGGAGCAGGCGGTCCCGCACCCGAATCATAGCCAGCTTGATGATGTCGGCGGCAGTTCCCTGGATGGGCATGTTCAGCGCCACCCGCTCGCCGAAGGAGCGGGTATTGAAGTTGGAGGACTTGAGCTCCGGCAGCCAGCGGCGGCGGCCAAATAGGGTGGCCACATAGCCGTCCTGCTTGCCCTGCTCCACTACCCCGTCCATATAGGCCCGCACGCCGGAATAGTGGGCAAAGTATTTGTCCATATACTCCTTAGCCTGCTGGACGGAAACGCCGATGTCCTGGCTAAGGGAGAAGGGGGAGATGCCGTAGACGATGCCAAAGTTCACCGCCTTGGCGCTGCGGCGCATCTGGGGGGTGACCTGGTCAGGTGTCACGCCAAAGACCTGGGAGGCGGTAATGGTGTGGATGTCCGCTCCGCTGTGGAAGCCCTCGATCATAGCCTGATCTCCGGCCATGTGGGCCAGCAGGCGCAGCTCGATCTGGGAGTAGTCCGCGTCCACCAGCACCTTGCCGGGCGCGGCCACAAACATCTCCCGCAGCTGGGCGCCCAACTGGGTGCGGATGGGGATGTTCTGGAGGTTGGGCTCGGTGGAGGAGAGCCGCCCAGTGGCGGTGACGGTGTTCTGGAAGCAGGTGTGGATGCGCCCGTCGGGGGCGATGACTTTGCCCAGGCCGTCGGCGTAGGTAGATTTCAGCTTGGTGAGCTGGCGGTAGTCCAGAATGGCCTTGATAATGGGGTGCTTGCCCCGCAGCTTCTCCAGTACCTCGGCGTTGGTGGAGTAGCCGGTTTTTGTCTTCTTCACCGGAGGCAGGCCCAGCTTGTCAAAGAGAATTTTTCCCAGCTGCTGGGTGGAGTTGATGTTGAACTCCTCCCCGGCCAGCTCATAGATGAGGGCCTGGTCCTTCTCGATGCCCTGAGCCAGAGCTTCGCCGAAGGCAGCCAGAGCCTTCCGATCCACCAGCACGCCGGATCGCTCCATCTCGGCCAGCACCGGACATAGGGGAAGCTCGATCTCCTCATAGAGCTTGGTGAGCCCCAGCTCCTCCAGGCGCTGGGACAGGGTCTCGTAGAGGCAGTCAATGAGGGCACAGTGGCTCAAAAATGCACCCATGGGACCGGCAGATTGTCCTTCTGAATCCAGAGAGAACAGAGAGTCAAACGCGCCGGGGGTCAGATACTCCTTAGCTTTGGCAAACTCCTGGTTGTAGTAAGTGATCCCCAGCTTCTCCAGCTCGTAGCTGCCGTCGGTGGGGGAGAGAAGATAGGCGGCGATCTCGGTATCAAACCGGATGCCCTGGGGGTTCAGCCCCTGGTCCATCAGCTCCTTCTCCAGCTCTTTGGCTCCGTGGACCATCTTCCGGATGTCAGCGGCAAAGAGGGCCTGGAGCACCTGGTTGTAGTTCTCCAGGCTATTGGCGAAGAGCAGAGCGGCGTGGCCTTCGGTGGGGCTGGGCTCAAAGCTGACGCAGACCGCGTCCAGGCCGGGCAGGGCCAGCACGGCCACATGGCCGGCCTGCCGCCACAGCTCCAGCAGCTCCTGGGCCCGGGCGGCATCCTCCACCACCTCGCTGGTGCAGGTGCCCTCTGCCATTTTGCCCTCCTGGGGCGCGCCCTCCCCCTGGGGGGCGGTGAGGTGGTATTTGTCAATGAGCTTGGCAAATTCCAGCTCCAGGAAAAGCTGATAAAGGCGGTTGTTGTCCACCTCTTTGCGCAGGTTCTGCTCCGGGTCGAAGTCCAGAGGGGCATTACACCGAATGGTGGCCAGGTCGTAGGACATGCGGGCCATCTCCTCCCCCTCCTGGAGCTTTTTGATGACGCCCGGCTTGGCGGGGGTGCCGGGGGCCATCTCCGGGGTGGGCATGGCCTCGTACAGCGCGTCAATAGAGCCGTACCGGCCCACCAGGGCCATGGCGGTCTTCTCGCCTACGCCCTTGACGCCGGGGATGTTGTCGCTGGCGTCGCCCATGAGGGCCTTGAGGTCGATGATGTGGATGGGGTCAAAGCCGTACTCGGCCCGGAAGGCGTCGGGCGTCATGTCCTTGGTGGTGGTGCGGCCCATGCGGGTGGACACCAGCTTCACCGTGGTGTGGTCGGTGACCAGCTGGAGGGAGTCCTTGTCGCCGGTGACCACGATGGTGTCCCACCCGGCGGCGGTGTCTTTGGCGGCGATGGTGCCCATCAGGTCGTCTGCCTCCCAGCCGTCCATCTCGTAGATAGGGATGTTCATGGCGGACAGCACGTCCTTCAAAATGGGCATCTGGCTGGCCAGCTCATCGGGCATTCCCTTCCGGGTGGCCTTGTAGCCGTCATAGGCCAGGTGGCGGAAGGTGGGAGCCTTGCGGTCAAAGGTGACGCACAGAGCGTCGGGGTTGCTGTCGTCCAGCAGCTTGCCCAGGATATTTAAAAAGCCGAAGATGGCGTTGGTAGGCTGGCCGGAGCGGGTGGTGAGATTCTGGCTCACTCCGTAAAAAGCACGGTTGACCAGGGAGTTGCCGTCCAGGACCATCAGTTTTTTCATGTGGGTATCCTCTCGTTTCTTCCCTCAAGGGGGTAAAATATCTGCTCTAGTATATCAGTCTTCCCGGTATGGAGCAAGAACAGGCGCCCGGAGCTCAAAGACTGGCTGCCAGCTTCTCCGCCTGCTTTTTGGCCCGGTTCAAAATGGCCTGGGCGTCATTTTCCCACACGTCCAGTCCCTCGGCGGTGAGACAGTGGGTGCGGGAGATGCCGAACATGTCGCTAAGTCCCTTTAAATAGTCATAGCCGAAGTTTTTATCGCCGATCTCCCCTCCGGCGGTGGTAATATACACCAGGTTGCCTGCCTTGCACAGGCCCTCCTGCTGGCCTTCCAGGGTGTAGTGGAAGGTGATGCCCAGCACGCTGGCCCACTCCAGGTAGACTTTTAGGGCGGCGGGGAAGGTGAGGTCCCAATAGGGCGCTGCCACCACCACCAGATCAGCGCCCTGCATCTCATGGGCGGGGGCAAACATGGGATCCCAGGGGTCGGCCTGGAAGCGCGCGTCCCGCTCTGTGGTCATGGGGCCGGTGAGCACCGGCAGATCGCAGGCAGTAAGGTCCCGCTCCAGAATTTCGGCCTTGGGCCAGCGTTCTTTGCAGGCCTCTAAAAAGGCCTGGCTCAAAAGCCAGGTGCGGGATTCCTCACGGCCGCGCATACAGGCGTTGACAAACAAAATATGCTGTATCATACTGCATTCTCCTTTCCAAGATCGGCCAGGGCCTGGCTTGCGGTTTTGACCAGATAATCCATGGCTTCCACAGGGTAGTCTCCCGCGGCGGTCTCGCCGGTGAGCATCAGCGCGCAGGAGCCGTCCAGCACCGCGTTGTAGATATCGCTCACCTCTGCCCGGGTGGGCACGGCCCGCTGCTGCATGGACCAGAGCAGCTGGGTGACTACAAAGAACGGCTTCCCTGCCGAGCGGCAGGCGCGGGCAATGTGCTTTTGGGCGGAGGGCAGCTGCCACAGGGGCATGCTGTTGCCCAGGTCGCCCCGGGCAATACAGACGATGTCGGCAGAATCGATGATCTCGTCCAGCTTCTCCAGCCCCCGCTGGTTTTCAATTTTCGCCATGATCTTCCCGTGTTCCAGCTCGGCCTCAGCCATGGCCCGGCGCAGGGTGTGGACATCCTCCGCGCCCCGGACAAAGGGCTGCAGAATGTGGGTCACGCCGAAGCGTTTGGCCTGGGCCAGATTGTCCAGGTCCGCTTGGGTGAGGGTGGGAGTATGGACCTCCCGGCCCAGAATGGCCAGGCTCTTGCGGCTTTGGAGCTGCCCGCCCCGCTCTACCCGGCAGAAAAGACCGTCCGGGCGCTTTTCCTCCACCTGTACCAGCAGGGCGCTGTCGTCCAGGGAGATGCGGTCTCCCGGCTGGGCAGCCTCCAGGGCGGCGGTGGGAATGGGGATGCCGCCGGGGCCAAGCACGGTCCGGCTCCCGGACTCCAGTGCAACGGGAGCAGTGAGGGTACCCACCCGCAGCTCCGGGCCTTGCAGGTCTATGATGAGATGGGCGGCCCGGCCGCAGGCGCGGGCGGCAGGCCAATAAATATCCTCCAGCAGGGGGGCGCACTGGGGGAGGGTGGTGTGAGACAGATTGAGCCGCGCGCCGGTCATTCCGGCGGCAAACAGCCCGTCCAGGGTGGCTCGGTCGGCGCAGGAGCCACCCAGAGTGGCATAAAACTCCATGGAACATTCGCTCCTTCTTTTGCTGTTGTCTCTATTATGGTGTCACCAGCCCCCTTCGTCAATCGAAATTCGGGGAATTTCCCGGAAATCGGATTGTTTACCCCTTTTTCATGGACTTTTTTCCGGAAGCGTGATAGAATAGGATGCCTGAATGAAACCATTGCCCTCAAAAAGGCATGACCATAGTCCAACCAATTCTTTGATGATGTGGAGGATGTTCCATTGAAAACGAATGTGTTAGGCATCCAATTTGACAACCTGACCCGCGAGGAGGCCCGCCAGGCGGGCCGGGAGCTGCTGCGGGGCAGCGATTTTCACTATGTAGTTACCCCCAATCCCGAGTTTCTGCTGGCTGCGGAAAAGGACCTGGAGTTCCAGAAGATCCTCAACCGTGCCGATTTGGTGCTGCCCGACGGCATCGGGGTGGTCTATTCCGCCAAGATTTTGGGTACACCTTTAAAGGAGCGGGTAGCCGGCTTTGACTTTGCCTGCGACATGCTGGAGGAGCTCAACGAGCTGGGCGGCCGGCTCTATCTGCTGGGCGCCAAGCCCGGCGTGGCCGAGGAGGCCGCCGCCAAGATCGTGGAGCAGCATCCCAAGATCGTGATCTGCGGCACCCACGATGGCTACTTCAAGGAGTCTGACCCGGTGGCCCGGGAAGTGGCCGCCGCCCAGCCCGATCTGCTGTTTGTCTGCCTGGGCGCCCCCAAGCAGGAGAAGTGGATCGCCCGCTTTGGACTGCTCACCGGAGCCAAGATGGCCATCGGCCTGGGCGGCGCGCTGGACGTGTTCGCCGGCAACGTGGAGCGGGCTCCCGAGAAGTGGCAGAAGATGGGCATGGAGTGGGCGTAC
>NZ_JBKVXZ010000017.1:0-61360 GCF_046973065.1 Flintibacter sp.
CTCCCCTGGCCCAACTGCTCTTCGCCCAAGGCCGGGACTGTCCCGCCCCCGAGGAGGCGGCTGCCGGTTTCATCGACCCCGAGAAAGGGGTAGACAGCATTGAGGCCTCCCTCCAGGGAGCCAGCGATATCATCGCGGAGGAAATTTCTGACGACGCCGCCATCCGCAAGGAGCTGCGCTCGCTGTTCCTGCGCCGGGGTGTGGTGGTGTCCAAGGCGGCGGATAAGGAGCCGGAGGACACGGTGTATCGTCTCTACTATGACTTCAAGTGCCCGGTCAGCCGCATCCAGGGCTATCAGGTGCTGGCCATCAACCGGGGCGAGCGGGAGGACATTTTGAAGGTCTCGGTGGAGCTGGACGCGGAGACCGCCCACGTGGCGGTACGCCGCGCGGTGCTGGTCCCCGGCGCGCCCTCCATGGCCTTTGTCCGCGCCGCGGCCGACGACGCCTACGACCGTCTCATTGAGCCCTCTCTGGAGCGTGAGATCCGCAGCCACCTCACCGACCAGGCCAACGAGGGGGCCATCCACATGTTTGCCCTGAACCTCAAGCCCCTGCTCATGCAGCCCCCGGTCAAGGGCAAGGTGACCATGGGTCTGGACCCGGGCTACCGCATGGGATGTAAAGTCGCTGTGGTAGACGGCACGGGCAAGGTGCTGGATACGGCGGTGGTCTACCTCACCTATGGAGAGCGGCAGAAGCAGGAGGCCATCCAGAAGCTGTCCGCTCTGGTGAAGAAGCACCACGTGGAGCACATCGCCATCGGCAACGGCACCGCCAGCCGGGAGACCGAGAAGATGACGGTGGAGCTGATCCAGAAGCTGGGGGGCGGCGTGTCCTATATGATCGTCAGCGAGGCGGGAGCCAGCGTCTATTCCGCCAGTAAGCTGGCCGCTGAGGAGTTCCCCCAGTTTGACGTAAACCTCCGCAGCGCTGTATCCATCGCCCGGCGGCTCCAGGACCCCCTGGCCGAGCTGGTAAAGATTGACCCCAAGGCCATCGGCGTGGGCCAGTACCAGCACGACATGCCCCAGGCCCAGCTGGGCGAGGCCCTGGACGGGGTGGTGGAGGACTGCGTCAACGCGGTGGGTGTGGACGCCAACACCGCCTCTCCCTCCTGCAGCGGGTGTCCGGTCTCACCGCCACCACAGCAAAGAACGTGGTGAAATACCGGGAGGAAAACGGCGCCTTTACCACCCGCAAGCAGCTTTTGAAGGTGCCCAAGCTGGGCCCCAAGGCCTTTGAGCAGTGCGCCGGCTTTCTGCGGGTGCCCGAGAGCAAGAGCGTGTTGGATCACACCGGGGTCCACCCGGAGAGCTACGCCGCCGCCGAGAAGCTGCTGACCGCCTGCGGCTACACCCTGCAGGACGTGAGCAAGGGGGCCATCGGCGAGCTGAAGCAGCGGGCCGAGCAGAAAGGTCTGGAGAACCTGTCGGAGATCTGCGGGGCGGGTGTGCCCACCCTGGCCGACATCATCAAGGAGCTGATGAAGCCTGGCCGGGACCCCCGTGACGACCTGCCTCCCCCCATCCTCCGCACCGATGTGATGGAAGCCAAGGACCTGAAACCCGGCATGGAGCTCCAGGGCACGGTGCGCAACGTCATCGACTTTGGCGTATTCGTGGACATCGGCGTGCACCAGGACGGCCTGGTCCACATCAGCAAGCTGCCCCGGCGGGTGAAGCACCCCAGCGAGCTTTTGTCCGTAGGGGATGTGGTAACGGTGTGGGTTTTGTCGGTGGACGAGGGGAAAAAGCGTATCAGCCTCACCATGAAAAAGCCCGGCGAGGGATAACCTTCCACACCGGAGCCATAGAATGTGGAAAACCGGAAAGGAGAATCCGCTATGCCCGTCTTTGATCTCCACTGCGATACCCTCACCGCCTTTATGAGCCCTCTGCGCTGCCAGGACACCCTGGACGATCCCTGCTCCGCCTTTGCCCTGTCGAAAGTCCAGACCATCCCCTGGTGTCAGTGCTGCGCCGTCTTTGTCCCCGACGGTCTCACGCCCCAGGAGGCTCTGGGCTACTACCGCTATCACCGCCGCAGCTTCCAGCGGCAGCTTCTGGACCGCGCCTGTCAGGCCTCTGCCTGCACGACCGAGGATGACGTGACCGCCGCCTGGGAGCAAAAGAAAACCGCCCTGGTGCTGACGGTGGAAAACGGCTCCCTGCTGGGGGCTGGGCTGGAGCACGTGGAGGAGCTCCGCCGGGACGGGGTGCGGATGGTGACCCTCTCCTGGAACGGAGAGAACGCCCTGGGCTCCGGCCACGAGACCGACCACGGCCTCACCCCTCTGGGCAAGGAGGCGGTCCGGGCGCTGGAGGAGGCGGGCATTGTGGTGGACGTGTCCCACCTCAACGATGCTGGATTCCGGGACGTACTGGAGGCAGCTCAAAAACCGTTCGCCGCCTCCCACTCCAACGCCCGCGCCGTCTGTGCCCACCGTCGCAACCTGGAGGATTGGCAAATCCGGGAGATGGTGATACGAAACTGTATCATTGGTCTTAATTATTACAGCCCATTTTTACGCTCCGATGAAAATAACGCAGATTTTGACGATTTGTACCGCCACATCTGCCACTTCCTGGAATTAGGAGCCGAGAACTGTCTGGCTCTGGGCTCCGACTTTGATGGGGCTGACCTGCCCCCCTGTCTGGACGACTGCCGCAAGGTGCCCGTCCTGGGGGAGTACCTTCTGGACCGCGGTCTGAGCCATTCTCTGGTGGAAAAACTCTTTTGGAAAAACGCCCTGGATTTTGCCCAAAAAAATTGGCAGTAACGCCTTGCGCCCCCTTTTTCTTCCGAGTATACTGGAGAAAAAGGGGGCGATTTCTGTGCTGGATGAGCTGGACTTTTTGGAGGAGTACCAGGAGGACAACCGCATCGAGGCCAAGCGTGCCCAGGGCGGCCTGCCCCACAGCCTGTGGGAGACCTACTCCGCCTTTGCCAACACCCTGGGGGGTGTCATTCTGCTGGGTGTGGCGGAAGGGGCGGACAAATCTCTCTACTCCGTCCCCCTCTTTGACCCTCAGGAGCTGGTGGATGAGTTCTGGGACATGGTAAACGACCCCACCGTGGTCAACGCCAACATCCTCCAGCCGGAGGACGTGCAGATCTTCCGCAGCGGGAAAAACGACATCGTAGCTATCTTTGTCCCCCGTGCAGAGCAGAAATACCGCCCCGTCTACATCGGCGGCGACCCCTACGCCGGCACCTACTACCGCCGGGGTGAGGGGGACTGGCGCTGTCCCCGCCACGAGGTGGAGGCCATGCTGCAAGATCAAAAGGGATAAAAAAGGGATCTGCCCCGGGCAGATCCCTTTTTCTTATTGGTTGATGAGTTCCAGCAGCTCGGGGCCAATGTGGCCGTTGGCCGCCATCACGCTGCTGGGGCCGTCCAGAGTGAGGGGTGTGCCCTCCGCGGTGGTGATCATGCCTCCCGCCTCCCGGACCAGGAGCATCCCCGCTCCAAAGTCCCAGGGTTTCAGGCCACCCTCCACATAGCCGTCGATCCGCCCCGCCGCCACATAGCACAGGCAGATGGAGGCCGCGCCGATGCGCCGCACGTCGTGGCTGGCGTCATAGATGGCCCGCATCCAGGCAAAGGTGCGGTCGGCCAGGTGCCGCTCGCCGGGGTTGGTGCCCACGTCCACCAAGCTGTCACTGAGGTGCTGAGCCCCGCTGACGTGGATGGGCTGTCCGTTGCAGAAGGCTCCGTGTCCCTTTCGGGCGGTGAACAGTTCCCCGGCGTAGGGGTCGTGGATGAGGGCCATGGTCACTTCGCCCCCCTCGGCCAGGGCCAGAGAGACCGCACTGTGGCAGTAGCCGTGGATCAGGTTGGTGGTGCCATCCACCGGGTCCAGAATCCACACCGCACCGGACAGATCCACCTGGGAGTTGTCCTTCTCCTCTCCCATGAACTGCACCTCCGGGGCGATCTCCGCCAGCCGCTTCTGCAGCATGGTCTGCACCTCCAGGTCCACCTGGGTGACAAAGTCGGTGGCTCCCTTCTGACGGATATGTCCCGCCATATCCCGCCGAGCAAAAAGCTCTCCCGCCTCCCGCACCGCCTGGGACGCCTGCTCCAACAATTTCTCTGTATCCAACGCCATGACCGTCTCCTCCTCGTCTATGCCGGATTCCCGTATGGTTTTCGTGGTCATTATAGCACGTCCCCCTTCTGAGAAAAAGAGGACAAACCGCATATTTCTTCCGGTTTTCGGGCATGCTGGCAAAAAAGGAGGCGGTCATCCTTGGACATCAGCAAGCAGGAATACAATCAGCTTATTCAGGCTCACGCCCGTCCCTCTCCCCTGGTGCGGGATATGCTGTGGGCTTTCTTTGTGGGGGGCGCCATCTGCACCCTGGGGCAGGTGCTGCGCAATCTGTATGAGAGGCTGGGGCTTTCCGGGGACGACGCAGGCACCGCCGTATCGGTGACCCTCATCTTCCTCTCCGCCCTGCTCACCGGCCTGGGTCTTTTTGACAAGCTGGCCAAGCACGCAGGGGCTGGCACCCTGGTCCCCATCACCGGCTTTGCCAACGCCATGGTCTCTCCCGCCCTGGAATTTAAGAGTGAGGGCTATATCACCGGCACCGCCGCCAAGCTCTTTGTAGTGGCTGGACCGGTGCTGGTATTCGGGATCAGTGCCAGCGTGATCTATGGTCTCATCTGCTTTTTCTTTGGTCTTTGATTTTGTTCTGTGCAGAACCAACAAAAATTCTCCCTTTTCACCGGGGGCGTCTTGTGCTAAAATGGGTATAGTTTATTTCCCCTGGAAAGAAAGGAAGATGTTTATGTGGGCGGAAAATAGTGTGTTTTACCAGATCTACCCCCTGGGCTTCTGCGGAGCCCCAAAGGAGAATGACGGCGTCACCGTCAACCGCATCGGCAAAATCGCCGATTGGGCGGACCATATCCAAAAGCTGGGGGCAGATGCGGTATACCTCTCCCCCATTTTTGAAAGTGACCGCCACGGCTACGACACCCGGGACTACCGGAAGATCGACTGCCGCCTGGGCACCAACGAGGACTTCGCCAAGGTGTGTGAGACCCTTCACGCCCATGGCATCCGGGTGGTGCTGGACGGCGTGTTCAACCACGTGGGCCGCGGCTTCTGGGCCTTTAAGGACGTGCAGGAGAAGAAGTGGGACTCCCCCTACAAGGACTGGTTCCACATCCACTTTGACGGCAACTCCAACTACAACGACGGTTTCTGGTATGAGGGCTGGGAGGGCCACTTTGAGCTGGTAAAGCTCAATCTCCGCAACCCCGCCGTGGTGGACTATCTGCTGGACTGCGTGCGCTCCTGGGTGGAGGAATACGACATCGACGGCCTGCGCCTGGACGTGGCCTACTGCCTGGACCACGACTTTCTGCGCCGTCTGCGCCAGTTTACCAACGGACTGAAACCGGAATTTTTCCTGGTGGGTGAGACCCTTCATGGGGACTACAACCAGTGGGTCAACGACCAGATGCTCCACAGCTGCACCAACTATGAGTGCTACAAGGGCCTCTACTCCAGCCTCAACTCTATGAACCTCTTTGAGATCGTCCACAGCTTGAAGCGCCAGTTTGGCCCGGAAAACTGGACCCTCTACAAGGGCAAGCATCTGCTGTGCTTCTGCGATAACCACGACGTGACCCGGGTGGCCAGCATCCTGCAGGAGCCCCGCCATCTGCCCCTCATTTACGGACTGATGTTCGGTATGCCCGGCATCCCCTGCCTGTATTACGGCAGCGAATGGGGCGCCAAGGGAGAGAAACGGCCCGGCAGCGACGACGAGCTGCGCCCCTGCTTTGAGGCGCCCGAGTGGAACGAGCTCACCGACCTCATCGCCGCCATGGCCAAGGCCCACCGGGAGAGCGACGCCCTGTGCCATGGCGACTTCCAGGACGTGGTACTCACCAACCGCCAGACCATCTTCCAGCGTCAGACCGACAAAGAGCGGGTACTGGTGGCCATCAACGCCGACTCCCAGCCCTATGTGGCCCACTTCAACGCAAACTGCGGCCGGGCGGTGGATCTCATCACCGGCAAGGACCACGACTTCGGCGGCGGCAGCGAGCTGCCCCCCTACTCGGTGGCCTTCTGGAAGTGCGAGCGCTGAGTTTTTACCTGTCTTCCGCGGATGCCGGACACGCTCCGGCATCCGCGGATTTTTCTTCCATTTAACAAAATCGCCCTCAACTTTTTAACCTGGCTGTGGTATACTGAAATGGAATATGGATACCGTGCCCTCCACTGGGAACGGCACGTGTGTGGATCGAAAGAAAGAGGGATCACTGTATGCCGAAAATCGTGGATACCCGCTATACCCAGGACCGTGAACTGTCCTGGCTGCGGTTTAACGAACGTGTGCTGGAGGAGGCCAAGGACGAGAGCGTGCCTCTTATGGAGCGGCTGAAATTTGCCGCCATCTTTACCAGCAACCTGGACGAGTTCTTTATGATCCGGGTAGGCTCTCTGTGCGACCTGACCCTGGTGAAGGAGCCCCACTTTGACGCCCGTACCGGTCAGACTCCCGACCAGCAGCTCTCCGCCATCTACCAGGCGGTCACCCCCCTGTACAAAATGCGGGACAAAGTAGTGGATCAGCTGGAAAAGCGGCTGCGCACCTGCAACATCTGCCGTATGACCATGGACGAGATGGACACCAAGGAGCGCAAGCAGGTGGAAAACTGGTTCCGGGACGAGCTGCAGCCCATCCTCTCTCCCCAGGTGGTGGATTCCCGCCACCCCTTCCCCCACCTGTCCAATAAGGTACTTAACATCGTGCTGCGGCTGCAAAGCGATGATCAGGAGGCCCTGGGTCTCATTCCCATCCCCCAGAGCCTGCCCCCCTATTTTGTTCTGCGGGAGCGTGGGGTGCGGTACATCCTCACCGAGGACGTACTGCTGGAGTACGCCAAAAAGCTCTTCCCCACCTTCAGCGTCCAGGGCAAGGCGGTCTGCTCCGTCACCCGCAACGCCGACATCAGCCCTGAGGACGAGGCCTATGACGTGGACGAGGACTACCGTCAGCACATGCGCAAGATTGTGAAAAAGCGCAACCGTCTGGCTCCGGTGCGTCTGGAGATCCAGAGCAGCACCCGGGACGAGAAGGCCATTGAATTTTTGTGCAGCAAGCTCAAACTCACCCGGGAGCAGGTCTTTTTCTCCAAATGCCCCCTGCGCATGAACTACGTCTTCTCTTTGGAGGGGCTGCTGCCCCCGGAGAGCAAATCCGCCCTGTGCTACCCTCCCTACACTCCCCGCTTCCCCGCCTGTCTGCGGCCCGACGAGAAGATCCTGCCCCAGATTCTGCGCCACGACGCCCTGCTGTTCTACCCCTTCGAGTCTATGGACCCCTTCCTCCATCTGGTGCGTGAGGCGTCCTCCGACCCCAACGTGATCTCCATCAAGATCACCATCTACCGTCTGGCCTCCAAGGCCAAGCTGGCCGAGTACCTGTGCGCCGCCGCCGAAAACGGCAAGGAGGTCACCGTCCTCATGGAGCTGCGCGCCCGCTTTGACGAGCAGAACAACATCCAGTGGGCCGAGCGCATGGAGGAGGCGGGCTGCACCATCCTCTACGGCACAGAGGGGTTCAAGGTCCACTCCAAGATCTGCCTCATTACCCGCCGGGAGCGTGGAAAGATCCAGTACATCACCCAGGTGGGTACCGGCAACTACAACGAAAAGACCGCCAAGCAGTACACCGACCTGTGCCTGATGACCGCCCGGCCCGAGCTGGGCGAGGACGCGGCCGTGCTCTTCCGGAACATGGCCATCGCCAACCTGAACGGTGACTACAAGCAGCTGCTGGTTTCCCCCTTCCAGCTGCGGGACAAGGTGATGGAGCTCATGGACCGGGAGATCAAAAAGGGTCCCGAGGGCTACATCTTCCTGAAACTCAATTCCATCACCGACCGCAAGCTCATCGACAAGCTGGCCCAGGCTTCTCAGGCCGGGGTGGAGGTAGTCATGAACGTGCGGGGCATCTGCTGCATCCGTCCCGGCATTCCCGGACTCACCGACCACATCACCATCTTCTCCATTGTGGGCCGCTATCTGGAGCACACCCGCATCTACCGGTTTGGCCGGGGAGACAACGCCGATCTGTTCATCTCCTCTGCCGACTTTATGACCCGGAACACGGAGCGCCGGGTGGAGGTGGCCTGCCCCGTGCTGGACCCCCAGGTGCGCCGCTCCATCTTCCATATCTGCGACGTGCTGGTGTCCGACAACGTCAAGGCCCGCCAGCTTGGCCCCGACGGACAGTGGAGTCCCCGCAAGACCGGCGCCGCTCCCTGCTCCAGCCAGGATGTGTTCCTGGAGGAGGGTATGGGCACCACCTACCAGGAGCCCGCTGCCCGGCCTGCCAAGCGCAAGAAGGGTCTGCTGAGCCGTCTGTTCAAAAAATAAATCTTGTTTCTGCCTGCCGCGTCCGCCGCGGCAGGCTTTTTTTGTATTTTTTCCCGAAAAGGCAAAGACTTCCCCGGAAAAATCCACAATTCCCCGCCGGCTTTGCGTTTGAAAAATCTGCCTTGGCAGCCTTGGAATCTCCGTCCTGTTTGCGCCGGAAAAAAACCGTCCATACTGTCTAAGGCGGCGAAGATGCCGCGCAAAATTGACATGGGGGTGAAATTTTGCAGGAAAAATCAAAACAAACGCCCGGACACCGGCGTCTGGGCAGCGGTGTGTGGACGGCGGCAGTCTGTCTGCTGCTGGTACTGACCCTGTCGGGGGACCGGGCTCTGGCCGCCCCGGCCTGGGACGCCGCCGCCTGCGCCGGCTCGGTGGAGATCGGCGACACGGTCATTCCCCTGGGCCGGGCGGTGGGTATTAAGCTCTTTTCTGACGGTGTGGTGGTTACCGGCTTGTCCGATGTGGAGTCCTCCGGCGGTACTGTGTCCCCCGGACGGACCGGCGGTCTGCGGGCAGGCGATGTAATCACCCACATCAACGGCCAGGAGGTCAACACCATTGAGGGCGTCCAGGCCCTGCTGGCCCAGCAGCAGGGGCAGCCTCTCACCCTCCAGGTCCAGCGGGAGAATCAGTCTCTCCAGCTCAGCGTCCAACCGGTCCAAAACCAGGACGGCGACTATCAACTGGGGGTCTGGCTGCGGGACTCCATGGCGGGCATCGGCACTCTTACCTTCTATGATCCCCAGTCCGGCGTGTTTGCCGCTCTGGGCCACGGGATCAGCGATGTGGACACGGCCATCCTCATGCCCCTGGAAACCGGGAGCATCATGAAGGCCACGGTGTCTGACGTCAAGAAGGGGTTAAGCGGTGAGCCGGGAGAGCTGCACGGCGTGTTTGATCTCCAGCATGACCTGGGTACCCTGTACGCCAACACCCAGCAGGGTATCTTCGGCACCCTGGATGACAAGGCGCTGGTGCAAAACGGCCAGGGCGTGGAGATCGCCTCCCGGGACCAGGTGCACACCGGCAAGGCCACCATTCTCTCCAATATTGCCGGCGACCAGGTGGAGGAGTATGAGATCGAGATTCTGACCCTCTATCCAGAGAGCAGCGGTGACACCCGCAACCTCATGATCCAGGTCACCGATCCCCGCCTGCTGGAAACGACCGGAGGAATTGTCCAGGGAATGTCTGGAAGTCCTATTCTCCAGGACGGGCGGCTTGTGGGCGCGGTCACCCACGTTCTCATCAATGAGCCCTCCCGGGGCTACGGAATTTTGGCAGAAAATATGGTAAAAACCGCCCAAAGCAGCGCAAAAGCCGCCTGACAGATTTAAAAAAGCACAGCCGCCCCGGATGGGAAACGCCCCGATCCGGGGCGGTATTTCTGTTCTCTTTGTGCCGTTTTTTCCTGCAAACGTCGAACTTTGTCGAAAGATGTCGAACTTTTGTTTACCATTTTTTGGTAAAAATATCTTGCGCATACTGTCTGATTATGGTACATTTTATTTGACCGTTTCAGTGTGTGTAACGGTCAGAATGCAAGCCTTGCAAAGAAGGGAGTTTACATTCATGGAAGCAACCGTATCACTGTTGGTAGCGGACGCCAACGAGGAGTACCGGCATCAATTTATCGAGATGCTCCAGGCCGAACCGGACCTACAGGTGGTGGGAGAGACCGGGGACGGACTGGTCCTGCTGGACCAACTGAAGACACTGCGCCCTGACGTAGTGGTGATGGAGATCGTCCTGGGCGGCATCGACGGTATTGAGGTGCTGGAACGGCTGTCTCAGATGGAGCTGGACTACCGTCCCAAGATCCTGATCCTGTCCAGCTATGCCCGGGGCGGAATGGCTGACCTGGCCGCTTCTCTGGGGGCCGATCACTACATGTCCAAGCCCTGCCGGCCCAACGCCGTATGTCAGCGCATCCGCCAGCTAGCGGCTTTTGCCGCGGTCCCTAGTAATTCACAGGAGTCAGCCCGCTCCTTGGAGGCCATGGTCACCTCCATTATCCACGAGGTGGGCGTACCCGCTCACATCAAGGGCTACCAGTATCTCCGGGAGGCCATCATCCTGGCGGTGGAGGATATGGACGTCATTAACGCGGTGACCAAGGTCCTCTATCCGGAAGTGGCCAAGCGCTTTGGCACCACCGCCTCCCGGGTGGAGCGTGCCATACGCCATGCCATCGAAGTGGCCTGGGACCGGGGCGACCTGGAAACCCTGCAAAAATACTTCGGCTACACTGTTTCAAACGTAAAAGGCAAACCTACCAACTCGGAATTTATTGCCATGATTGCCGACCGCCTTCAGCTTCAGCGCCGGGAAGGCTGATCGAAAACGCCGGCGCTTACCCATAAGTATATCCCAACCCCCGTATCCTATGTAGTAGAAATGAGCAGAATCATGATAGTATCCCCTCCAGACGGACCTTTGAGCTGTATCTCTATGGTCCGTCTTTTTTTGCCCTTCTGGATTTTTCTGTCTCCATTTGCTATAATAAGACGAAAAGCGGCCCAGTCAGCCGGGCCGCTTTTTCCATTCCCATTGATACAAAAGGAGCGATATGTATGACTATTGAGTATACCCCCCGCGGGGTTTGTTCCCGTTTCTTCTCCATCAAGGTGGAGGACGGCATCATTCAGTCCGTGCAGATCATCGGCGGGTGTGACGGCAATCTTCAGGGCATCTCCCGTCTGATTGAGGGCATGAAGGTGGAAGACGCCATCGCCCGCATGGAGGGTATTCGCTGCGGCGGCAAACCCACCTCCTGCCCCGACCAGATCGCCAAGGCCCTGCATACCGCACTGCCTCAGGCCTGAGTGGTCTTTTCCGGCTGTCCGTGGAGCAGCGCCTGCCGCTTGAGCCAGGGGATCTTCCGCCAATAAAACAGCACCGTCACCACCGGCGGGATCAGGTCGGAGATGGGCTCGGCAAAGAAGATCGCCATAGCCCCAAAGGCGGCAGGAAGGATAAAGATGGCCACAAAATACACCAGCTTACGGAAGGCAGACAGGGGCAGGGAGTAGCGCATCATGCCCATCCCGGTCAGCCCGTCCACGATCACATACTGCACACCCAGGGGCACAATGCCCATGGAGGTGATGCGGATGGCGGTGACCGCCAGGGCGGACACCTGTACATCGGGGGTGAAGATGCGGGTAAAGGGGGCGGCAAACAGCTGCCCCACCAGGCACAGCACCCCGGTGTACGCCACCGCGATGATCAGGATGTACTTCTGGGCCTCCAGGATACGCTTGGGCTGTCCCGCTCCCAGGTTGTAGCCCAGAATGGAGGCAGTCCCTCCTGTCATGCCGCCCAGAGGCATGGTGACCACCAGCATGAAGCTCTGGGAAATGGTGGCCGCTGCCACCAGCAGATCGCCCTGGCTCTCTCCGCCGTAGCGCTGGAGCAGGGCGTTGAGGACAATGATCATCAGGTTATCCACCGCAATGATCAGGAAGGGCGTCAAACCGGTAAGCAAAATGCGGCCCATCAGCCATGGACGGTAACCGCCAAAGGAGATCCCCACCTGGGGTGCCGGTCCAAACAGGAAGTGGAGCACAAACAGACAGCTGCACAGCTGGCTGAGCACGGTGGCGATCGCCGCTCCCTTGACTCCCATCTTCAGCCCGAAGATAAACAGCGGGTCCAGCACGATGTTCATCACCGCGCCCAAAATTACCGACTGCATTCCCTTTTGGGCAAAGCCCTGGCAGATGACAAACTGGTTCATGCCCGTGGACAGCAGTGCAAAGACGGTACCCGTCAGATACCAGGAGTAGTACTCCATGGCATAGGGCAGAGTCTCAGGGCTGGCGCCGAACAGCATCAAGGCGGGCCGGCGAGTGGCGTAAGCCACCCCCATCAGCGCCAGGGACATGACGATCAGCAGCAAAAAGGCGTTGGCCACAATCTGTTTGGCCTGCTCCCGCCGCCCTTCGCCCAGGCGGATGCTCACCAAGGGTGAGCCTCCTACACCCACCCAGAAGGCTACCGACCCCAGCATGGTCACAATGGGTCCGCACACCCCTGCGCCCGCCAGAGCGAGACTGCCCACCTCCGGGATGTTTCCGATGTAGATTCGGTCCACCACGCTGTACAGCACGCTGACAAACTGGGCCAGCATGCTGGGAATGGCAATACGCAGCACCAGCGGGCGGATTGGATCGTTTCTCAGATCATTTTCCACTCTCATGGTCTATTTTCTCTCCCATTTCTCACACATTTTGCCGGTTTTCCGGCCAAGCAGCGGATATTATAGCACGCAGTTTCCAGACTGTAAAGCCGCCCGTCCATTCTTCCGGACCGGGGCGGAATTTTTTTGCCTTCCCCCCTTGACAGCTGTGTATATGGCATATATACTGTGCATATAGTATATATACACTATAACGGAAGGAAGGCCGCAAACTCCGTCCGACCCATGCGCAGGGCAGACAGGGGCGGGCGGTTTATATGGTGCGCCAAATGGATATCATTCTCAGCAACTCCAGTGGAAAACCCATCTACGAACAAATCTCGGACCAAGTGAAAAGTCAGATCCTGTCCGGCACGCTGGCGGAAGGGGACGCTCTGCCCTCCATGCGTCTGCTGGCCAAGGAGCTGCACATCTCGGTCATCACCACCAAGCGGGCCTATGAGGAGCTGGAACGGGAGGGGTTCTTACAGAACATCCCGGGAAAAGGCTGCTTTGTGGCCCCCCAAAACCGGGAACTGCTGCGGGAAGCCCAGCTGCGCCGGGTGGAGGAGTTTCTCTCCCTGGCTGTGGACGAGGCCCGAAAGGGCGGCTTCACCCTGGAAGAGCTTACGGAAATGCTCAACATATTGTATCAAGGTGAATGATTATGACAAACAGTATTAAAATATCCGGCCTTTGCAAGTCCTACGGCGACTTTGCCCTGGACCACATCGATCTGAAGCTCCCCGGCGGGTCCATCATGGGCCTCATCGGAGAAAACGGCGCGGGTAAAACCACCACCATCAAGTGCATCCTGAATCTGATCCGCCGGGACGCAGGCACCATCACTCTTATGGGCTATGACAACATCGCCCAGGAGCAGCAGGCCAAGGCGGAGGTGGGCGTGGTGCTGGACGAGTGCTACTTCCACGACACCCTGCGCCCCACAGACATCCACACCATTCTCTCCCGGGTCTATGAGAATTGGGATAAAGCGCTCTTTGCCTCCTGCCTGAAAAAGTTTCAGCTGCCTGAGTGCAAATATGTCAAAGAGTTCTCCCGGGGCATGAAGATGAAGCTATCCCTGGCCGCCGCACTGGCCCACCACCCCAAGCTGCTGATTCTGGACGAGGCCACCGCCGGACTGGACCCGGTGGTGCGGGACGAGATCCTGGATGAGTTTCTGAACTTTATCCAGGACGAGGAGCACTCCATTCTCATCTCCAGCCACATCACCAGTGACCTGGAGAAGGTTGCCGACTATATCACCTATCTCCACCAGGGGAAGGTAGTCCTCTCGGAGGCCAAAGACGTGATTCAGGACAGCTACGGCCGCCTGGGCTGTACCGCCGCCGACCTGCTGACCGTTGATTCCAAGGACCTGGTACGGGTGCGGAAGGGCTCCTACGGCTGCGAGGCTCTGGTGAGTGACCGGGCCGCCTTCCGTAAAAAATACCCCCAGCTGATGGTGGAGCCCATCTCCCTGGAGGACATCATGCTCTTCATTGGAAAGGGGGAGTCAGTATGACCGGCCTCATCGTCAAGGATTTTCTGGTCATGCGGAAATCCATCAAAACTTACATTCTGTTTCTGCTGTTCTATTTTGTCATGGCGGCCTTAGGGATTTTTCCGATCTCATTCATCACCGCCATGGTGCAGATCATCATTATGATGCTGCCCCTGAGCGCCTTCTCCTATGATGAGCTGTCCAAGTGGGACCGGTACGCCTTCTCTCTGCCTCTGAGCCGCCGGGCTGTGGCGGGTGCCCGCTATCTCTTCGCTCTGATCCTCACCCTGTTTGCCGCCCTGTTCGGCCTGGTGACCTGCCTGATCTTGTCCCTGGCTTTTCATGACTCCAAGCTGGTGGAAAACTGCATGACGATCATGGTCTCTCTGGGCCTGGGCCTTCTCTACTGCGACATCTTACTTCCCCTGACCTATAAGCTGGGACCGGAGCGCGCCCGTCCCTACTTCTACCTGGTCATCTTCCTGCCCATCGTTCTTCTGGTGGGAGCCTCTAAACTTGGGCTGCTGGATGGACTCTCTTTCCTGGAACAGATCCCTGAATCTACCGCCATCGCATTTGTTCTTCTGCTTCCCCTCCTGCCTCTGCTGGGGATGGGGGTGTCCTATCTCATCTCCTGCCGCATCCTGGAACACAAAGAGTTTTAAGGGGCCCGGCCGGTTTTCCCTTGCACCCCGCTCCCCCTTCGTGCTACAATGTGATTAGAGATATTCGGGAGAGGAAGTGTGTTCTATGACCGCTCATCAGGCCATCAAGGAACTCAAGCAAGTCCGGCAGTACTGCACCGCCAGCGCCATCCCCGCTATCGACTACGCCATCCAGGTGCTTCAGGGCCTGGCCGAGCGTGAGAAGAAGCTGGAGGAGGAAAAGAAGCACCAGCCCTGCGGCCCTGCCGCCGAGAAAATCCCCGATTAACCAACAAAAGGCCCCATCCTTTCGGATGGGGCCTTTCCTTATTCTATGGAATATTTCTTAGTCCTCCACACCGTCGCCGTGGGTACGCATGAAGAACAGGAAGCCCAGCACCAGCACAACGCCCACAGGCAGAGCCAGCAGACCGGGAGCGCCGAAGTGGATCAGCAGACCGGCCAGCACATAGCTGAAGCAGGAGATCGCGGCACAGGCGGTGGCATAGGGCAGCTGAGTCGCCACGTGGTTGACGTGGTCACACTGCGCACCGGCAGAGGCCATAATGGTGGTG
The DNA here is from genome assembly GCF_046973065.1 of Flintibacter sp. NCBI lineage: Bacteria > Bacillati > Bacillota > Clostridia > Eubacteriales > Flintibacter > Flintibacter sp. The sequence goes on from NZ_JBKVXZ010000017.1 coordinate 15,321, forward strand.
TCGGAGATGGGGGAGCAGTGGTCGCCGCACACAGCACCGGCCATGCAGGCGGACACACAGACCACACCCATGGGGTCGTTCAGGGGGAAGATGGCCAGGGTGATGGGGATCAGGATGCCGAAGGTACCCCAGCTGGTGCCGGTGGCAAAGGCCAGCAGGCAACCGATGACAAACACGATGGCGGGCAGGAACAGAGCAAAGCCCTTGGCATACTCATTGACCACATACTCCACGAAGGCGGTAGCGCCAAGGGAGTCAGTCATGGCCTTCAGAGACCAGGCAAAGGTCAGGATCATGATGGCGGGCACCATGGCCTTGAAGCCCTCGGGGATGCAGCCCATCATGTCACGGAAGGACATAGAGCGGCGGATGGAGTAGAAGATCAGGGTGAAAATGAGGCCGAAGGCGGAACCCAGCATCAGGCCAATGGAAGCGTCGGAGTTGGAGAAGGCGTCCACAAAGTTAGTGCCGGAGAAGAAGCCGCCGGAGTAGATCATACCGATCACGCAGCAGACCACCAGCACAATGATAGGCAGCACCAGGTCAATGACCTTGCCCTTGCTGTCGTCGGCGTCCTCCTCGATGAGGCCGGCATAGGGGTTGGAACCGGAGAACAGGTCGCCGGTCTTGATGGCGTTGCGCTCATACTTGAGCATGGGGCCAAACTCCACCTTCATAACCACCATGGAAATCATCATCACGATGGTCAGCAGGGCGTAGAAGTTATAGGGGATGGCCTTGATGAACAGAGCCAGGCCCTGGCCGTCCTCCACGAAGCCGGAGACGGCGGCGGCCCAGGAGCTGATGGGGGCGATGATACACACGGGGGCAGCGGTGGCGTCGATGAGGTAGGCCAGCTTCACGCGGGAGACGTTGTGCTTGTCGGTGATGGGACGCATCACGGAACCCACGGTGAGGCAGTTGAAGTAGTCATCGATGAAGATGAGCACACCCAGCAGAATGGCAGCCAGCTGCGCGCCCACACGGCTCTTGATGTTCTCGGAGGCCCAGCGGCCGAAGGCGGCGGAGCCGCCCGCCTTGTTCATTAGGCACACCATGGAGCCCAGGATAACCAGGAAGATCAGGATGCCCACGTTGTAGCTGTCAGACAGCACCGAGGCGATGCCGTCCTCAAAGACGTGAAGGACGGTGCCCTCGAAGGAGAAGTTGGAGTAAAGCAAGCCGCCCACCAGGATACCGATAAACAGGGAGGAGTAAACCTCCTTGGTGATCAGAGCCAGGGCAATGGCGATGACAGGGGGCAGCAGGGCAAAAGCGGTAGCGTAGAAGTTGCTGGCCGCGGGGACCACACCTTCGCCGCCGCAGGTGGCGCATACGTTGGTCCCTTCACAGACAGCGCAGGCGGGGTCGGTGCCGTAGCACTCCATGCAGATGCCGTAGCCCTGGCAGGCAGAGCACTCCACGGTGGGGCGGCTTCCGCCCTCTCCGGCGGCAAAGGCCACGCTCATCAGGGTCAGAACCAGGATCAGCGCCAGCACGATCCGGCCCAACCAGCGTCGGTTCATTCTCATAGTTCTCATTTCCCTCCAAAAATTAGTTCCACCGGGACGACCAACACACACGACATCTCTCCCGGTGCGCTTGCGCAACAAAAAACCATGAACGCGAAGCGCGCCCATGGCAAAACCGGATGTCCTCTTTCCGCAGAAAACCGCGGCAAGAGGACCTCTGGATAGCGCTCCACAAAAGTGACAGTCCGCAGGATCTTATCCCGCGGCCCAGGTCCGCCGCCCAGGCAGGCGGTGGGGACCTTCGGCGGTTCACCCTCTCCTCCGGAACGGCTGCCTGGCCTTGTCCCGGAGTACGCATGAGAACCGCGCCTCTATCCCTTTTATTTGATTGGGTGTATCCTACCATGCTCCAGGGGGAATGTCAAGGCTGATTCCCGTTTTTCCCCCTAAATCCCCGTTTATTTGGGCACTTTCTCCATCATGAAAAAGGTAAATGTGCCGGTGACCACCAGTTTGCCCTGATCGTTGTACAACTCCACCTGGATGACCGACAGGGTGCGTCCCTCCTTTTTCGGGGTGGCAATGCAGGTGATGCGCTTGCCGCTGGCCGGACGGAGAAACTCCATACTGCTGCTGGCGGTGACACAGCGCCGTCCGGTGGCACAGGCACAGCTGCCCCCCACTGTGTCCGCCAGAGTAGCCAGCGCTCCGCCGTGGACCATGCCGTGGGGGTTGATGCTGTCCGGTCCCACCTCCAGCACGCCCTCCGCCCGGCCGGGCTCCACTTTGGTGACGTAGATCCCGTTCTCATAGGAGAACTGATGGGGCTGATTGACCACACTGGAGATAGGCTGAATTTTTTCTAAGGGTTCCATCAAACTTCCTCCTGAAATTTGCTCAAATTGACACCATAGTAGCACAAACCGGCCCGCCCGGCAAGGCTGCGTTCCCCTTTTCCCTCCCACGGCATAGGATGGGGAGAAATCCCACATGTTTGGAGGCAGAACCATGAAGCAGAAAACACCTGGGCTCACGCTGGAGCCCTTTGACCAGGACACCTTCCAGCGGGTGTGGCGCAGAGTCATGCCAGACCAGGACCTGAGTCCCATCCAGCCCACCGTCCCCGCCTTCTCCCCCGACTCTCCCGGCACGCCGGAGATCCCCACACCCCCAGTCTCGCCCTGTCCCCCCCAGACCTCTCCACCTGCCTGCCTGTGCCCGGATTCTGAGAGCTACGCCCCCTGTCTGGAACAGCTGATGGAGGACACCTGTGCCCTCTCCCGGGCCTATCAGAACACTGCACGGCGCTGCGGCGGGCGCACCGCCCGACTGCTCAGCAGTCTCCTACCCAGCCTGGGTCAGGACCACCGGCGGCTGTGCGCGGCCTATTTCCTCATCACCGGGGAGCGCTACACCCCCGCCTCTCAGGCCGTTCCCCTGTCCGGAGCCGCTCCCTGGCAGCTGCGCAGTCTCTTTTTGCTGGAGCAGCAGCGGGCCGCCAAACTGTCCGACTACGCCGCAGGCACTTCGGGCGACCCCTGTCTGCGGGAGCTGTTCCGGGAGCTGGAGCACGCCGCCCGGCTGCGGGCAGGGCGCATCCGCGCACTGCTGGAGCAGATGTGACGCACCTTGACTACCCTTCTTCCCCTGGGGTAAACTAAGGAAAACAGGCCCTCGGGCCGGAAAGAGGGTAGCAACATGGCACAGCTGCGGGAGTTTACCTATCCGTCCAGCGACGGCGTCCACACCATCCACGCCCAGGAGTGGGTCCCCCAGGGCCCGCTCCGTGGCGTGGTGCAAATCGTCCACGGAGTTGCGGAGCATATAGGCCGCTATGAGGGGGCTGCCGCTTTTCTGGCAGAGCACGGCTATCTGGTGTGCGGCGAGGACCACCTGGGCCACGGCAAGACTGCCGGCCAGGGCGAGGAGGGCTTTTTCGGGGAGAAGGACGGCTGGTCCATGGTGATCCGTGACGTGGCCGCCCTGCGAAAGCTCCAGGGAGAGAAGTACCCGGACCAGCCCTATTTCCTTCTGGGCCACTCCATGGGCTCGTTTCTCACCCGCACCTACCTCATCAACTACCCCGGCACCCTCACCGGGGTCATTCTGTCCGGCACCGGACAGGAGAGCGCTCCCCTGGTTGCCCTGGGCAGGTGGCTGGCCGGGGTGGAGCGCCGCCGCCTGGGTCACCGGGGCATCAGCCCCCTGGTGGACAAGCTATCTTTGGGGGCCTACAACCGGAAATTCGCCCCCAACCGCACCGGTGCTGACTGGATCTCCCGGGATGAGGCCCAGGTGGATGCCTACCTGGCCGACCCCTACTGCCAGTATCAGTCCACCGTGTCCATGTTTGAGGCCATGATGGGCGGCCTTCAGTATATCGCCAAAAGGGAGAACCTGGCCCGTATGGACCCCAGCACCCCGGTTTACTTCTTCTCCGGCGACCAGGACCCGGTGGGCGGCATGGGCAAGGGGGTAAAAAAAGTGGTGGAGATGTTCCGCCAGGCCGGGTGCCGGGACGTGACGCTCCGCCTCTACCCCGGCGGCCGCCACGAGATGTTCCATGAACTCAATGCCCCGGAGGTGCTGGACGACCTGCTCTCCTGGCTGGAGGAACACCGCGGAAACGCTTGACGGAGCCCGCCCTCCGGTTTACAATCGGAGGGAAGAAACAAAGGAGGGGTTTTCGTGACCTATCAGGAAGTTCTGGCCGCCGCCCGCACCTGCAGCGGCCCCTATTGCAAGGCCTGTCCGGTGTGCAACGGCAAGGCCTGCGGCAGCACTATGCCCGGCCCCGGCTCCAAGGGAACCGGCACCGTGGCGGTGCGCAACTACCAAGCCTGGCAGGAGATCTGCCTCAACATGGACACCATCTGTGAAAACGGTCCGGTGGACACCAAATTCAACTTTTTCGGTCAGGAGTACGACCTGCCCGTCTTTGCCGGCCCGGTGGGCGCGGTAAACCTCCATTACGGAGATAAGTACAACGATCTGGAGTACAACAATATCCTGGTTCCCGCCTGCGCCCAGGCCGGCATCGCCGCCTTCACCGGCGACGGCACCAACCCTGAGGTCTTTACTGCGGCCGCCGCCGCCATCGGCGCCAACGGCGGCAAGGGTATTCCCACCGTGAAGCCCTGGGACCGTGACACCCTGTATGCCAAGCTGGACGCCGCCAAGGCCTCCGGCGCCAAGGTGTTCGCTATGGACATCGACGCGGCAGGCCTGCCCTTCCTGAAGGGCCTCAATCCCCCCGCCGGCTCCAAGACGGTAGCCGAGCTGCGGGAAATCATTGAGTACGTAAAGGTGCCCTTTATCATCAAGGGCATTATGACCGTGAAGGGCGCTCAGAAGGCGCTGGAGGCGGGAGCCGCCGGCATCGTGGTCTCCAACCACGGCGGCCGCGTTCAGGACGGCGTCCCTGCCACCGCCAGTGTGCTGCCCGCCATCGCCCAGGCTGTAAAGGGCCAGATGGTGGTGCTGGTGGACGGCGGCATCCGTACCGGCGTGGATGTGTGCAAGGCTCTGGCTCTGGGCGCTGATGCCTGCATCCTGGCCCGGCCCTATGTCACCGCCGTCTACGGCGGCCAGGCCGAGGGCGTGAAGGTGCTTACCGACAAGCTCAAGGGCGAGCTCCAGGACACCATGGCCATGTGCGGAGTCCATAGTCTGAGTGAGATCTCCGGCGATATGATCTTCCGGGGCTGATCGCCCCTCCTTTTACCGGCGTGGGATTCCCCGCGCCGGTTTTTTGCCCCTTTGGTTGACATTGTAGACCATCTAGGATATAATAGGTCTACAAAGTAAACCAGTATAGGAGGCGACGGCATGGAACAGACGCTCACCCACAGCGAGTGGTATGTGATGGACTGCCTGTGGCAGCACAGTCCCAGCACCGTGATGGAGCTGGTCACCGCCCTGCACCAAAAGGTAGGCTGGGCCAAGAGCACCACCATCACCACCCTGCGGCGCATGGAGGACAAGGGTCTGGTGACGGTGGAGGTACATGGCCGCACCAAGTACTACACCCCCGCTCTGGAGCGGGATAAGGCGGTGCGCCGGGAAACCCGCTCCTTTCTGGACCGGGTATACCAGGGCAGTGTAGGGCTGATGGTATCCGCCATGGCCAGTGAGAAAGCCCTCAGTCAGGAGGAAATCGACGCCCTGTATGCCATTTTGAAGGAGGCGGAGAAGCAATGAACACCCTGCTGCAATGGTTTGTGACCTCGTCGGTGCTCATTTTGGCGGTGCTGGCTCTGCGCCGCCTGCTGGGCGGGCGCATCTCTCCCCGGGTGAAGTACGCCTTGTGGGGGGTGGTGCTGCTGCGGCTGCTGGTACCCTTCCAGATTCCCATGCCCAACCTGCCCACAGCGGCGGACCTGACTCCGGAGCCCACCTCCCTCACCCAGACCACCATCCCCATTCTGCCCTCCTCCTACTCCATGGAGGAAGTGGAGGCGGGCCAGGCCCCCAATCTGTATCTTAACGACCAGGGACAGGTCCACACCGCCAACAGTACCGGGACGGTAAAGCCCTCCGCCGACGGACAGCGGGCGGTGTTTTCCCTGGTATGGCTCTCCCCCGCCCAGCTTCTGCTGGGGGTGTGGGGTGCAGGCGCGGTCATCCTCGCCCTGGTGCTGCTGGGCTCCAACCTGCGCTTTTCTGCAAAGCTGCGCCGCAGGAGAACTTCTCTGGACCTGGATGACTGCCCACTGCCGGTGTATACCGTAGAGTCGCTGCCCTCGCCCTGCCTGTTTGGGCTCTTCCGCCCCTGCATCTACCTCACACCCCAGCTGACGTTAGACTCTCCCACCCGCGCCCATGTTTTGGCCCATGAGCTGACCCACTACCGCCAAAAGGACCACATCTGGTCTGCCCTGCGGTGTTTGGCTCTGGCACTGCACTGGTATAACCCCCTGGTGTGGCTGGCGGTGGCACTGTCCAAGCGGGATGGGGAACTCTCCTGCGACGCCGGGGCAGTCAAGGCCCTGGGAGATGAGGAACGCATCCCTTACGGCCGCACTCTAGTCTCTCTGGTTGCTCAGCGGAGCCTGCGTCCAGAGGATCTGCTGTCCTGCTCCACCTCCATGGTAGAGGGGAAGGGGAGCATCCAGGAGCGCGTCGCCCAGCTGGTCAAGCACCCGAAGGCCAAAAAGACGGCCCTCGCTGCAGCAGTGGTCCTGCTGGCCCTGGCGGCGGTATTTACCTTTGGGGGCAGCCAAAACCAGCCGGAGGATGTCAGCCAAGACGGCGATACCTCCTATTGGGATCAGGTCGAAAATGCTCAATCTATCCGCTATTCTCCCCCTCTTTACTCCAGCGCAGCTTTCCCGGATGCGATTGCCGATGCCGATCTTTTGGAGGAAGCAAAAACACTGCTGAGTCAGGCCAAAGCCCCTGATTCTTCCACACTGGATGCCGACTGGACAGAGCCGCTTTTTTCTGCCTCTACCATTGCTCTGGTGAACTCGGATAACAGCATGTCCCGCTATTACCTGTGCAACTTGGATGGACGCGACTACCTGGTTACCCCCGCCCAGCTGAACGCAGAGAAATACACCCCGGTGGCCGTGTTCTCCCAGGACGCTGGCGTAGTAGAGTCCGCTCTGGCCGCTCTGGCTCAGCAGCAGAGCGAGCGCAACGCCAGCACCTGGCGCGTGGAGTACCCGGAATTTAAAAATCAGCTGACCGAGTTGTTTTTGAGTGTGGAGGAATGTGTGCTCCTCAACCAGAGCGAGGACTATGACATGGAAGAGTGGCTGACCAAATACACCTCCTTCTACGAAATCGTCCACGGTGTTCCCTGGTGGCTGGAGGATGCCCCCGAGGGTTGGTATGCCCGGGCCATGGACGCGGGAAGCTGGTATACCATCGTCATCCCCGACTCCATCGTCTCTCAGGTCCAGGCCATCTGCGAGGAGCAGGCCCGATACCCAGAACAGGATTTCTTCTACTCCGTGTTGTATCATGCGGACACAGTCCGGGTTCCCGTGGAGCCTGGAGCGTGGGACCAGATCAAAGACCAGGAGACGGTATCCGCCCTAGCTAACCTTTTCTTGGAGAACCTTACCGTGCCAACCTCCAACTGGCAGCCTGAGCGGGTCTCTGCAAAAGACCAATACCCCTTTACATTTATCACTCCTGGCAGTCAGTGGGTCGAGTTTTATCTCTCTGAGGCGGAAGATGGATACCTGCTGGCTCTGGGTCGTTCGGACGGAGTGTGGGAAAGTGCTCTCCCTGTGCTTGCCCGGATTTCTAAAGATACCATGCAGCAGATCACCCAAACGGTGGAGACCTGGCGTGAAACCCAGCCCGGCTCAGCCAGTTATCCTGCCAATGTGGATACCCTGCGCACCATGGCCAACCTTCAGGCTTCAGACATTCAAACCATTACCTTTATAGGCGCTCCTGCCGCAGACAGTTGGATCCAATCCCTGGACAAAACCGCTCTGGCTGAGCTGATCCGCCAGGCTTCCAAGCAGCCGCTCCTTGCCCCTTCGGAGTATCCCAATGACGAGGCTGGTCTGGATTACGCCCTGTGGAGTCTGGAACTTCGGCTCTCCTCCGGCCAAACCCTGACCCTCATGGCAGGAAGAGAGAAAAATGTGGTCAGTCTCACCGAAACCGCCCGTTTGACCAACTGCGCGGAGCTCTATGACCTCATACGCGAAGGGGTTGACAGTGGCCAGCAGATCGCTGTCACGGACCAGGCCGTTCTGGATACGATGGAGCAGGTTCTGGAAGAAGAGCTGAAAAAGGCCCGCACCCTTCCTGAAACCTCCGACTTTGGTGCGGTCTATCAAAGCGCTCAGCTCACCTCCCTTCATCGCCTGGCCTCTTTTGACAACCTGGTGGACGGGAGCACAGTAAATATCTACGGCTATGATTTCGGCTTTGTGTTGGACGATCTGTTACATGCCCCCTGGGCCGGAGGTCCCTGGGTGGATGGACAGCTGCGTTATCATCCAGACATGGGCTACCAGCACCTCATCACCGTGGAGCAAAATGGAAAAGTTGTCCAGTATGTCACCACAACCAGCGACTTCCCCCTGGACCCGGAGAGCTATGCAGCTTCTACACAATCTCAACTCTCCCTGGGTGAATACGCAGCCCTCCTGCTGGGCTTGAAAGGCTAACGGCCTGTAAGGACCCCCGGCGGCATTGTGCCGCGGGGGGGTTTGTGCATTCCGCCAATTTACTTTTTTACTTTATTTCATTAAAAATTGTTCTTCCAAGGCAGAAATGCACAATTTTCGACCGTTAAAACGGCGTATTTCCTCCCTTTCCGCGCGTTAAGAAAGCGTTAAAATCGTTGTTTTTTCCCCCTTGGGGAAGTATCATAAGTAACGATCGAAATCGGTTCAATTTAGAATTTAGAATGCATGTCAGGAGCTTTTTTCATATGAGTCTGCGCATCGGAATCGACATCGGCTCCACCACGGTCAAAGTGGTGGTGCTGGATGAACAAAATAAGCTGCTGTTCCGCTCCTACGAGCGGCACTACTCCAAGACCCGTGAGCGTGCCTGCGAGACCTTACACTCCATCCAGGAGATGCTCCAGGGCAAGCAGGTAAAGCTGGTCATCACCGGCTCGGCCGGCTTGGGCGTGGCCAACGCCTCGGGCATCGACTTTGTCCAGGAGGTCTACGCCACCGCCGCCGCCGTCAATACATATATTCCCGACACCGACGCTGTCATTGAGCTGGGCGGCGAGGATGCCAAGATCATCTTCTTCGGCGGAGCGCTGGAGGAACGAATGAACGGCTCCTGCGCCGGCGGCACCGGCGCCTTCATCGACCAGATGGCCACCCTCATGAACGTGACGGTGAACGAGCTGGACGAGCTGAGCCTGCGCCACGAGAAGATCTACCCCATCGCCTCCCGCTGCGGCGTCTTTGCCAAGAGCGACATCCAGCCCATCCTCAACCAGGGCGGCCGGAAGGAGGACGTGGCGGCCTCTATCTTCCAGGCCGTGGTGGATCAGACGGTGGCCGGCCTCACCCAGGGCCGGGAGCTCAAGGGCAAGATCGTCTTCCTGGGCGGCCCCCTCCACTTCCTCATGGGCCTGCGGCAGCGGTTCGTGGAGACCCTGAAGCTGGACGCCGACCACGCCGTGTTCCCCGAGGACGGCGACTGCTTCGCCGCTATGGGCGCGGCCCTGTGCTCCTCCGACTACGGCGAGCGCTCCTTTGACGAGGTGCTGGACCGGCTGGAGAAGAGCGTGGACAGCGTGGGCCTGGTGGACACCATGCCCCCCCTCTTTGACAGTCAGGAGGAGTACGACGCCTTCCTGGCCCGTCACAACGCTATGCACCCCCCCGAGGTGGACATACACACCTACACCGGCGCCGCCTGGCTGGGCATTGACGCCGGCTCCACCACCACCAAAATCGCGCTGATCACCGCCGACGGCGGCCTGCTCTACACCTACTACCACTCCAACCTGGGCAATCCGGTGGCCATCGTGCTGGAGCAGCTCCGGGAGATCTACAAGCTGTGCGGCAACCGCATCACCATCAAGGGCGCGGCCGTCACCGGCTACGGCGAAGATCTGATTAAAAATGCCTTCTCCTGCGACGCCGGGCTGGTGGAGACGGTGGCCCACTACAGCGCCGCCCGCCACTTCAACCCCGACGTGGACTTCATCATCGACATCGGCGGCCAGGACATGAAGTGCTTTAAGATCCGCAACGGCGCGGTGGACTCCATCATGCTCAACGAGGCCTGCTCCTCCGGCTGCGGCTCCTTTATTGAGACCTTCGCCAAGGCCCTGGGCTACTCCATCGCCGACTTTGCCAAGCTGGGCCTGTTTGCCCAGCACCCGGTAAACCTGGGCAGCCGCTGCACCGTGTTTATGAACTCCAGTGTCAAGCAGGCCCAGAAGGACGGTGCCAGCGTGGAGGACATCTCTGCAGGCCTGTCCATCTCCATCGTCAAGAACGCCATTTACAAGGTCATCCGGGCTGCCAGTGCCGATGACCTGGGCAAGCACATCGTGGTCCAGGGCGGCACCTTCCACAACGACGCGGTGCTCCGGGCCTTTGAGCAGGAGCTGGGCCGGGATGTGACCCGCCCCACCATCTCGGGCATCATGGGCGCCTTCGGCGCCGCTCTGGCCGCCCGGGACCTGCATCTGGAAAAGAGCGGCATTCTCAATGCCAAGGCTCTGGAAAAGTTTACCCACGTGGCCAAGCCCGCCACCTGCGGCCTGTGCACCAACCACTGCTCCCTCACCATCAACACCTTTGACGGTGGGCGGCGCTTTGTCTCGGGCAACCGCTGTTCCCGTCCCCTGGGCGAGGAACCCAGCCACCTGCCCGACCTGATGCGCTACAAATACGGGAAGCTCCGTGCCCTCCACGGCAAGGGTCAGGGAGACGGCTCCCGGGGCAAGATCGGCATTCCCTTCGGCCTGAACATGTACGAGAACCTGCCCTTCTGGTTTGAGCTGTTTACCCGCCTGAACTTTGAGGTGGTCCTCTCCCCCGAGTCCTCCCGCAAGCTCTATTTGAAGGGCCAGCGCACCATTCCCTCCGACACCGTGTGCTATCCCGCAAAGCTCCTCCACGGCCATGTGGAGGCCCTGGTGGAGGCGGGTGTGGACGCCATCTTCTATCCCTGCATGCCCTACAACTTCAACGAGGGCGTCAGCGACAACAACTACAACTGTCCCGTGGTGGCCTACTACCCCGAGCTGCTGGCCGCCAACGTGCCCAGCCTGAAAAAGGTGTGCTACTTAAACCCCTACTTTGGCCTGCACCGTCCCAAGGACTTTGAGCGCAAGGCCAGTGAGTGGTTCTTCAACGAGTTCCAGGTGCCCAAGCGGGAGACCGTAGCCGCCGCTAAGGCTGCCTACGCCGCCTACGACGCCTACAAAGAAGATCTCCGCGCCACCGGCCGCGCCTACATCGAGCAGGCCCGGGCTGAGAACCGGCCCATCCTGGTGGTGGCCGGACGGCCCTACCACATGGACCCGGAGATCAACCACGGCATCAATGACCTGATTACCTCCTTCGGCTTCATCCTTATCACTGAGGATGCAGTGGCCTACCTGGAGGATAAGGCTCCCCGCCATGTGCTCAACCAGTGGACCTACCACGCCCGTATGTACAATGCGGCCCGGTACGTGTGCACGCAAGAGGACATGGAGCTTATTCAGCTGGTCTCCTTCGGCTGCGGCATCGACGCCATCACCGGCGATGAGATGCGCTCCATTCTGGAGCAGGGCGGCAAGCTCTACACCCAGCTGAAGATCGACGACATCAGCAATCTGGGCGCGGTCAAGATCCGTATCCGGTCCCTGATGGCCGCCATTGAGGCCCGCAAGGCCCAGTAACCCCACTGTTTCAACGTAAAATACGTTTTCATGTAGAAAGGAAACATCTCTATGGCTAAGCTTGTGTATGATGAAACCGGCCGTCTGCTCTTTACGAAGGAGATGAAGGAGGAGTACACCCTTCTGATGCCCCAGATGCTCCCCGTCCACTTTGGCATGATGCAAAAGCTCCTGCAGAATCAGGGCTACAAGGTGGATATGCTCACCACCAACCACCGCGGGATCGTGGACGAGGGTCTCAAGTACGTCCACAACGACACCTGCTACCCCGCCCTGCTGGTCATCGGCCAGCTCATCGACGCGGTGAAGCACGGCGGCTACGACCCCCACAAGGTGGGCCTGCTCATCACCCAGACCGGCGGCGGCTGCCGGGCCAGCAACTACATCCACCTGTTGCGCAAGGCCCTGGAGAAGGCCGACATGGCTTACATCCCCGTGGTGTCCGTCAACCTGTCCGGCCTGGAGAAGAACCCCGGCTTCAACCTGACCCTGCCCTTTATCCGCAAGGCAGTGTACGCCATGATGTACGGCGACATCATCGTCAACGTGGCCAACCAGGTGCGCCCCTACGAGGTCAATGCCGGCGAGACCGATGCTATGATCGATGCCTGGTCCCACCAGCTAGTATCCGGTTTTGAGCAGGGCAAGGGCATGAGCCGCGCCCAGATGCGCAAGATTTTTGCCGAGATTTGCGATGACTTTGCCTCCATCCCCGTTCAGGGCGAGCCTAAGATCCGGGTAGGCATCGTGGGCGAGATCTACGTAAAGTTCGCCCCCCTGGGCAACAACAACCTGGAGAAGTTCCTGCTCAGCGAGGGCGTGGAGCCTGTGGTGCCCGGCCTCACCGACTTCATCATCTTCAAGATCTACAACCGGGTTTCCGACGTGGATCTGTACGGCGGCAAGTGGATCAAGAAGGCGGCCTGCAAGGTCTTTATGTCCTACATTGAGGGCTGCCAGAAGGATATGATCCAGGCTCTGGAGAACTCCCACCGCTTCCGCGCCCCCGGCACCTTCCAGGATCTGCACAAGCTGGTCCACGGCTACCTGGGCGACGGCAACAAGATGGGCGAGGGCTGGCTGCTCACCGCCGAGATGCTGGAGCTCATCCACTCCGGCACCAACAACATCGTCTGCACCCAGCCCTTCGGCTGCCTGCCCAACCACATCGTGGGCAAGGGCATGATCCGTAAGCTGAAGGACGACTACCCCACCAGCAACATCGTGGCCATCGACTACGATCCCAGCGCAACCAAGATCAACCAGGAAAACCGTATCAAGCTCATGCTGGCCAACGCCAAGGGCCTCTCCCACCAGGAGAGCGCCGCGCCCCGTGCCGCCGCCCAGGAGGGCAGCCGCACCCTTACCCACGCCGGCGCCCACGCTTGATTTGTATTTCAGCTTCAAAACGGCAGACCGCAAGCGGTCTGCCGTTTTTTTGCCTCTCTTCGGCCCTGAGAAGCCCTCTCACGCCCTTGACGGTCCAGGGGTATTCTGATATACTGAGGCACAAGACAGCGCCATCCGTGCCCACGGGCCCGTCGATCCCCACGGATGGATATTTCAGTTGGTAACACGGGCTCCCAGGGGGGAGCTCGTGTTTTTTTATTCAAAAGAAAGGAACGAGATCTCATGGAACAACACAACAACATCCTGGGCACCATGCCGGTGCGGAAGCTGGTGCTTACCATGTCCTCGCCCATCATGCTCTCCATGCTCATGGGTGCCATCTACAACCTGGTGGACAGCATCTATGTGGCTCAGGTCAGCGATCTGGACTTTCTGGCTCTGTCCTACGCCTATCCGGTGCAGCTGATGATCGTAGCCTTCTGCGCCGGCCTGGGAGTGGGATTCAACGCCATTCTGGCCAAGCGCCTGGGAGAAGGCCGCCTGGAGGATGCAGTAAATGCGGCCTGCCACGGCTTTTTGCTCTACGGCGCGGTCTGGCTGCTGGCTCTTATCTTTGCCCTGGTAGGCTGTACTCCCTTCTTCCAAAGCTGCTCGGACAATCCGGTGGTGGTTCAGTCGGGCATTGCCTATCTCACCATCTGCTGCGGACTGTCCATCGGCCTTTGCATGCAGTTTCTCTGTGAACGTATTCTCCAGTCCACCGGCCACCCCGCTGGATTTATGATCGTTCAGGGCTCGGGCGCGCTGCTGAACATCGTGCTGGACCCCATCTTCATCTTTATCTTTGATATGGGTGTGGTAGGCGCCGCGGTGGCCACCGTGATCGGACAGATTTCCGGCGCCTGCATCGGCTTTTTCCTTCTGTGGCGCCTTCGCCACAGCTTTCCCATCTCTCCCCGCCGTTTCCACTTCTCTTCCCCGCTTACCGGTGAGATCCTCCGCATTGCCGCCCCAGCCATCGTCATGCAGTCTCCCTCCAGCTTTATGACTCTGGGACTCAATCAGATCATGAACCTGTGGTCGGAGACCGGGGTATTCGTCCTGGGGGTCTATTTCAAGATCCAGTCCTTTGTATTCATGCCCATCTTTGGCGTGAACAGCGGCCTCATCCCCATCATCAGCTACAACTACGGCGCGAAAAACGCCCCCCGCATCTCCCAATCCATCCGGTTTGGCCTCCAGCTGGGGGTGTGCACCGGTCTGGCCGGTACGGCAATCCTTTCGCTGGCCGCTTCCCCTCTGCTGCGCTGGTGCTTTCAGGCGCCGGAGGAGGCCATTATTATGGGCGTACCCGCCCTGCGGATGACCGCCCTGGCTTTCGCCGTGGCCTCCGTGAGCATTGTTCTCTCCGCCGCTTTCCAGTCCCTGGACCGCAGCAGCTGCTCGCTGCTGGTCTCCCTGCTGCGCCAGATCATTTTCCTGCTCCCCATCGCCCTGCTTCTGATCCGTGTGAAGCCGGAACTGGTGTGGCTGTGCTTCCTTCTCGCTGAGCTGCTCACCCTGGCCATCGCCATCCCCCTCTACCGCAAGACTGTGGTCCCCCGCATCCGCGCCCTGGAAGGGTAAAAAAGAGCGCAAAAAAGCTGTCCCCCGTTGGGGGGACAGCTTTTTTCATTTTAAATCATCTTGACGGTGTAATACACCAGCAGAGCAAACAGCCAGGCCACCATGGCGTACAGCAGGTAGTAAGCCATAGAACCGCCCACAAAGGCGGCCAGCGCGATCACCACCAGGCTGACCACAAAGCTGAGGAAAATCAGGGAGTAGTTGGCCTCAGCGGGGAGCAGACGGGCTTTGCCCTTACCCAGCTGGAACAGGCCGTCCTTCTTCTTGAGCAAAAACAGACCCAGAGTCAGCAGCACCAGCACGACCACCACCAGGATGGTGTACAGGCCCAGAGGGCTGGCGTGGCGCACAAACCACAGGCCCAGCAGTCCCAGACCGCTGATCACAGCGGAGAAGAAGAATTCACGCTGATAGAGATAATACACCAGAGCCAGAGCAGCCCAGGCAGGAACCATCCAGAACATCATCCGCAGACCGGCGTCCCGGAAGTTCAGGATCACATGGCTGCACAGCAACAGCCCGCCGGCCGCAATGGCCAGCACACCGGGCAGCACCGCATTTCCGTTCTTGGACAGCTGAACCAGCATCCAAACCACACAGACAACCAAAGCAGCCAGGCTGGCCCACCGCAGACCGACCAGTGCGGCCTGAATCGCCAAAACCCGATTGATGGACTCAGTACTCGTATTGTAGTTAATGTAGTAACGATTTACCAGTACCAGCAAAAATTCCAGAACGATGGCCACGCCCACCCAGATCAGAGCCTTATTCAGAGCTCGGTCCTCCTGGTGGCGGCGGGCCTCTCTCTCATTTCTATCCATGTGTTTTGATTCTCCTTGCCTAACAGGGCAAAGTGCCCTTAATCCAAAGAAAGCAAGTTGCCTTGCTTTCCATAATGCACGTTAGTTATCCAGTCGATTTATTATTTTACCAGAAGTCCTTATTTTTTGCAACACAAAAAAAGGAAAAAAACGCTTGGATTCCGCACTTTCGGCAAAAAAATTGATTTTTTAAAGAATCCGCCCCATTTTTCTTGAAAACAGGATGGGAAACTATGCACTTCCACAGTTTCCCATCCCGAAAATTCAATATAGACCTGTTTTTGGATCAGTTGGCGCTTCCGAACTCGTTGAAGAAGCGGTCGTGGATGGCCTGAACAGCCCGGTCAGCCTCCCGCTCATCCACCAGGACGGAGACCTTGATCTCGCTGGTGGAGATCATGTTAATGTTGACTCCGGCAGAGGAGAGGGCCTCAAACATCTTGCAGGCCACGCCGGCGTTGTTCACCATGCCGGCGCCCACGATGGACACCTTAGCCACCTGGTTGTTGACTTCAATGGCCTTAAAGCCGATGTAATCCTTGTTCTCCTCCAGGATCTTCTGGGCCTCCTCGCTGTCGCCGCGGGCCACGGTGAAGCTGATGTCCTTGCTCTCATCCCGGCCGATGGACTGGAGAATGATGTCTACGTTGATGTTCTTCTTAGCCAGCAGAGAGAAGATCTTAAAGGCGATGCCAGGCTCGTCAGCCAGGCCGATGAGGGCCAGGCGGGCCACATTCTCATCCTTCGCAACGCCGCTGACGTGAGTCTTTTCCATGGTTTTGACAACCTCCTTGACTTTTGTACCGGGATTTCCCGTGAGACTGGAGAGAACCTCCAGATTGACGTTATAGCGCTTGGCCATCTCCACAGAGCGGTTGTGAAGCACCTGGGCGCCCAGGCTGGCCAGCTCCAGCATCTCATCAAAGGTGATCTCCTCCAGCTTCTTGGCGCCCTTGACCAGGCGGGGATCGGCGGTGTACACGCCGTCCACGTCGGTGTAGATCTGGCACAGGTCGGCATGGAGGGCGGCAGCCAGCGCCACAGCGGAGGTATCAGAGCCGCCGCGGCCCAGAGTGGTGATGTCGCCGTACTTGTTGATGCCCTGGAATCCAGCCACCAGAACGATCTTCTTCTTGTCCAGCTCATTCTGGATGCGCTCGGTCTGGATGCGCTTGATCCGGGCGCTGCTGTAAGCCGAGTCGGTGTTCACACCGGCCTGCCAGCCGGTGAGAGAGATGACCTGGTAGCCCATGGCCTCGATGGCCATGGCGCACAAAGCGATGGAGATCTGCTCGCCGGAGGACAGGAGCATATCCATCTCCCGCTTGGACGGGTGACGGTTGATCTCCTGGGCCTTCTCGATAAGATCGTCGGTGGTGTCGCCCTGGGCAGAGAGCACCACCACTACGCTGTGGCCCTTGCGGTAGGTCTCGGTGATGATCCGGGCGACGTTGCGCACCCGGTCCGCGTTGGCGACGGAGCTGCCGCCAAATTTTTGTACAATCAGTGCCATATATTCTATCCCTCCAAGGTTGATGAAATCACAGGACTGCCCTGTATTCTATGCGCACGCTTACAGTACGCGGAACACCGAGCAGGTCTCCACCCCCGCCAGACGATCCATGAGCTGAGGATAGGTCATGGGCTGGGTGAGGAATGCGGCCTCCTGAGCGGGGGCGCCGCTGCGGGCCAGAGGCAGGATCTCTCCGCAGGCCAGACGGGCCTGGTCCATGGAGAGGTTGGCCCGGACATACCACCGGGAGGTCAGCGAATCGCTGGAGACCACCAGGTCCTCGCTGCCGGGACCCCACTGGTTGCCGCGGTCCCGCTTGGGGTCCCGGGCAATGTCGATGACGTCGGCCACCACAGCGGAGGCGGTGGGCAGCTTGCCGGCGCCGCGGCCGTAGAACATCACGTCGCCCACGGCGTTGCCGGTGACGGCGATGGCGTTGAACACGTCCTCCACGCCGGCCAGAGGATTCTCACAGGAGACCAGGTGGGGGGCCACAAAGGCACACACCTTGCCCTCAGGCTCCCGCAGGCAGCGGCCCAGAAGCTTGATCTTATAGCCGCAGGAATCAGCGTAAGCCACGTCAGCCAGGGTCACCTCCCGGATGCCCTGGGTGGGCACCTGCTGGGGGTAGACGTGCTGGCCGCAGGCCAGAGCGGACAGGATGCAGATCTTGCGGCAGGCGTCGTGACCGTCCACGTCGGCGGTGGGGTCCTTCTCGGCATAGCCGTTGTCCTGGGCCTCCTTGAGTGCCTGCTCAAAGGTGAGACCCGCCTTGATCATGCGGGTGAGGATATAGTTGGTGGTGCCATTGAGGATGCCGGTGATCTGCTCCACCTCGTTGGCAGACAGGCAGTTGGTCAGGGGGCGCAGGATGGGGATACCACCGCCCACGCTGGCCTCAAAGAGATAGCTGACTCCGTTGGCCTTGGCCAGCTGCAGCAGCTCGTAGCCGTGGGTGGCCACCAGCTCCTTGTTGGAGGAGACCACGCTCTTGCCCGCCTTCAGGGCGCGGGTGGTGAACTCCAGAGCCACCTTGGCTCCGCCGATGGTCTCCACCACCACTTCCACCTCGGGGTCGTTCTCAATGATGGAAAAGTCCTTCACGAAGCAGTCCTTAAAGGGGCTGTCGGGGAAATCCCGCACGTCCAGGATGTATTTGACCTGGATCTCGCCGCCGGAGCGCCGGGCAATGCCCTGGCTGTTCTTACTGAGCACCTCGGCCACGCCGGAACCGACGGTGCCGAAGCCTAGAATCGCTACCTTTGTCATTCCAACTCACCTCATAAAAAACACAGAGTTTCTTTCTTAACCGGCCAGAACCTCACAGCGGATCACGCCGGTGCTGTCCGCGGCGGCCTGGAGCATATCCTCCAGGCTCAGGTGCATCTGAGAGGTCTCAGCCGTAATGGTCACCACAGCACAGCCGTTGACGGGGATATTCTGATTGATGGTCAGAATATTCATCCCTGTGCCGGCCAGTACGTTGAGCAGTCCTGAGAGTACCCCCGGCTCATCCCGCAGCATGGTCTGGAACGTGACGATCCGTCCATGGAGCATATCCTGAAATGGCCGTACCGCGTCTTTGTATTTGTAAAAGGCGCTGCGGCTGATGCCTACGGCATGCGCCGCGCCGTTCACTGTGGTCTCCTCCCCGGTCTCCAGCAGCCGCTTGGCCTGAGCCACCTTGCGGAAGATCTCCGGCATGGAAGACGCCTGAACGATAAAATAGCCCTCGGATTGATTCACCTTCTGTTCCTCCGTCCCGTTGTCCGTGTGTCATGGTCATTTGTACTTGCGATGTGGTCTATTTTAGCACACCAAAGTCCGGGATGCAATGGGCAGGCGGTCAATCAACCGGTCAATTTTTCACCGGTCCACCCTGCTGTTATTCGTCATTTTCCACAATTTTTCGGGTGGCCATGCACTGACGCAAAGAGAAGGGCCGCCTGCGGCGGCCCTCTCCTCGGTGGTGATCACTATCTTACGGAGTTGGTTACGTTCTCCGGCTGGCTGGTTTCTCCTCCGCCGCCCTCCTGAGAGCCGCCCTCCGGATCGGTCGGTTCCTCCCCGCCGTCGGGGTTCTCCGGGTTCTCAGGGTTGGAAGGATCATCGGGATCGGTGGTTTCTCCTCCTTCCGGAGGCACCACTGCCTCGCCGGTGTGGACGGTACACACGCCTACGTTAGGCAAGTTGGAGTAGAAATACTGGCTGTCTTCCGCCCAGGCGCCGCCCACGCTCTCCCGATCCAGGTTGAGGTAGGCATAGGTGCGGATGCTGATCTCGGGACAGTAGGGACCGGCCAGATGGTAGCTGCCGGTAAACTCTCCGTTCTCATCCAGCACCGGATCATCCACGCAGACCCGGACCAGAGAGTTGGAACCCTCCTCCAGAGAGTGGCAGGAACACGACGTGGAAGGCGCGTCCTCAGGCATCACATAGCCTGTGGCCACCCGGGATCCCCGGGGATCGGCCTGACAGGCAGCGGTGGCCAGGCCGCCGCAGTCCTTACAATAAGAGACCTGCACCAGGCCGCTGGGCTTGCTGAATCCGGTGTTTTCCAGCCCGTCATGGATGGGAGACATGACCTTTTTCCACAGCTGGGCCGCCGGGTTGCCCGAAGCGGGCACACGCTCGTTGTACTCATAGCCCACCCACACCGCAGCGGTGTAGTAGGGGGTGTAACCTACGAACCAACGGTCAAACTTACTGTCGGTGGTACCCGTCTTACCGGCAACGGACATGCCGCTGATACGGGCCTCGGTACCGCCGCCGTTCTGCACCACATTCTGCAGCATGGTGTTCATATAATAGGCTGTGGACTCCTTGATGGCAGTCTCGTCCTCCCGGCTGTTGTCCAGGATCACATTGCCGTCGCTGTCCTCCACCTTGGTGTAGGTGCGGGCCTCCCGGTAGATGCCGTTCTCGGGGAACACGGCAAAGGCGTTGGCCATCTGCCGGGTGGTGACGCCGTCGGTCAGACCGCCCATGGCCAGAGGAGCCAGGTTAATGTCGCTTTGCATCTGTCCATTGACCATCCGGCCGCTCTCCAGGTTCAGATGGAAGTGCTGGGTGGCAAATTCATAGGACTTGGCCGGGGTGACCATCGCTATGGTCCGCACGGCCACGGTGTTGTAGGACCACTGCAGCGCCTCGGTTACGGTCACCTGGCCACGGTAGCGTCCGTCTACGTTCACCGGCCAGGCTTTGCCGTCCAGCACCTGATAGGGGTAGTCGGGCAGCACCGAAATGGGGCTGAGCAGTCCCATCTCCATGGCGGGAGCATAAGCGGTCAAAGGTTTGATGGAAGAACCGGGCTGGCGCAGAGCGCCGGTGGCCAGGTTGGTGCCGCGGTTGATGGTCTTTTCTCCGATACGGCCCACCAGACCGGCAATGTCGCCAGTGGAGTTATCAATGATGGTAATGGCCGACTGGAGCTGCTGACCTGTTTTGGAAGAGGTGTAGTTCAGGTTGGAGCGGTCATAGTAGATGGCCTCCGCCGCCGCCTGGACCTGGGGGTCCACACAGGTGTAGATGCGCAGGCCGCCGTTGGAGAGCATCTGGCTGACATACTGGCTGGAGTAGCCGTACTCCTCCTTCAGGTCGTTCATCACATCGGTGATGACCTGCTCCTCATACCAGGAGTAGATATCCGAGGTGCTCTGGCCGGACTCGGAATTGCTGCCCACAAAGACCAGCTCCTGGGCCACCGCCTCGTCGTACTCCTCCTGAGAGATCTTGCCCTGTTCCAGCATCTGGCCCAGAATGACCTCCTGGCGGTACTTGTTCCACTGCACCGCACTCCACATCTCGCCATTGCTGTTTTCCACCTGGGCGGTGGAATAAGGACCATACTTGGAGGGGTTGTTGGTGATGCCGATGAGGCTGGCACACTCGGCCAGGGTCAGATCGGACACCGACTTGCCGAAGTACTTTTCGGCCGCTGCGCCCACGCCCTCACAGCCGCTGCCCAGAGGGATCACGTTGAGGTATAGCTCCAGAATATCCTCTTTTTCATAGTGGGAGTCTACATACAGGGCGCGGAAGATCTCGGTGACCTTTCGCTTGACGGTGGTCTCATTATAATCGGTCAGGTTTTTAATGAGCTGCTGGGTGATGGTGGAGCCGCCCTGGATATCGCCGCCGGTAAACATGCTCACCACCGCCTGGGTGGTACGCCACCAGTCCACGCCGTTGTGCTTCCAGAACCGGCGGTCCTCGATGGCCACGGCGGCGTCCTTGAGGTACTGGGGCATATCCTCATAGTCCACCCACTGGGAGTTGGTGACGCTGAGTACCTGGCGCAGTTCTTTATACTCTCCGGTACTCTTGTCCTGATAGTACATCACACTGTTCTCGTCCACATTGAAGCTGGAGAGATCCATGTTGGCCTGAGGGAGAATCACGTTGACAATATACACTGCCGCAAAGCAGGCCAGGAAAGCGCTGGTGGTCAGGAAAATCAGCAACAGCGTGCCGATGATCCGCATCACGCCGCCCTTTTTCTTTTTGCTCTTTTTACGGCGGCGCGCAGGCTGGTCCCCGTTCTGGCTGGAACGAGCACCTTCTCGTCTGGAATGGGAAGAATAATTTTGTTCAGACACAGCAAATACCTCCGAACTGGCAGGCGCGCAGCGCACCGGCCCGCCCTGAGCACCGGAACAAGTGCCAGGCTGCCATGCGCTTTGGCGCAGTTGTTTCGCATGTCCGGCGCTCCGCTCCCGCGGCCAGCGCCCCTTTTGCCCTGCCGCCTCTGCCGGCGCATTTCTTTGGCGATGCACCCTTTAAACAGAAGCATGACGGCAAAAAATCAGTATATATTATACCATATTATCCCCATTTGTCTATCCCAGGATTTCTTTTGCGCAACGGCCGGTAAAAATTTACCTCGCTCCCTACTTGCATTTTTTCCGCACACAGGGTACAATATGGTCAGTACATAAGCAGGAGGGATCTCCCCTATGAGCGAAGAATTCGGCCCTGATTTCATCACCGTGACCGACGAGGACGGCAATGAATTTGAGCTGGAACTGGTGGATACACTGGAACATAACGGCATCACCTACCACGCCCTGTTTCCCGCAGTCGCTGAGGATGAAGAGACCGGCGAGCCGGTGGATGTGGACGCGGATGACGAGGAGTACGGCCTGGTCATTATGAAGGTCGTGGAGGAAAACGGCGAAGAGCTGCTCTCCACCCTGGACAATGACGAAGAGGTGGAAACCGCCTACAATCTCTTTATGGAACGCTTCTTCGAGGAAGAAGAGGAAAATTAAATCGCAGACTCAGGTGAGTTTTCCTGCTCGGTGCGTGATGGGCTCTTTTAAACCCACATTTTTTAAACGGGACGCCCACCTCACGGCGTGGCTTGCAGGCCTCCCAGCCCCCATCGAGGTCGGCTGGAAGTTGGAAGCAGATAAGCGTCGTGGAGGCGACCCACCTGCCATTTCGTGCAGGTTTTAAACGGGTTCACACGGCCAGAGCGGGGTATATAAAGCTCATTTGGAACTGGGCCGCGGCTTATGCCGCGGTCTTTTTTTCGTTTTCTTTTCAAATAACCTTCACTTTTTCCATGAACATTCTGTAAAACCTTCCCTTCTTGTCTCTTTTGCCCCTTGAATCCCATGGAAGTTTTTTATATAATAATGCGGAATCTTCTTCCGCCCGGCTGAGCCGGGTGACTTTTCAACAACGAGAGGACGGAATCAACTGTGAGTGCATCCAGAGAAAAGAAGACCCGCCAGGGCTCGACTTATGCCCAGCGGCGCAACAACAAAGCGGAGGAAAAAAGCAGCCGCATGCACGTGGTCTATGGCGTGGTCGGCGTTGTCATCGCCGTTTTGGCCATCGCCCTGCTGGTGTGGGACAGCGGCTTTTTCCAGAAGCGGACCACCGCTGTGACCATTGACGGCGAGGACTTTACTCCCGCTGTCGTTCAGTATTATTACCACAACGCCATGACTGAGACCCTGTACTATGCTCAGATGGGCATGAACACCGGTTTTGACTCCAGCGTGGACCCCAAGGACCAGGTCAAGGACGAGGAGTCCGGCACCACTTGGTATGACTACTTCCTGGATCAGGGCCTGACCAGTCTGACTCAGGTCACCATGCTCAACCACGCCGCCGAGAAGGAGGGCTACACTCTGCCCGCCGCTGGCCAGGCCTATGTTGATGCCAGCATAGAGCAGACCGCTCAGTCCGTACGTGCCAGCGGCTATTCCAGCCTGGAGCACTATCTGCGCACCAACTTTGGCTCCTACATGACTGAGAAACTCTACAAGGAGATCCTCACCGCTCAGACCATCGCCACCTACTATCAGCAGGATCACCAGGATAACCTGACCTACTCCGACGAGGAGCTGGAGGCCTACTATCAGGAGAACAAGAACAACCTGGACACCTTTAATTACTCTGTCTTCACTGTTCAGGCCTCCATTGAGACCACCACCACCGACGAAGAGGGCAATTCTGTGGACCTGACCGACGAGGAGAAGCAGGCCGCCTTTGATACCGCCAAGGCTCAGGCCCAGGCTACCGCTCAGGAGATCCAGAACAAGCTGGCCGCCGGCAGCGACGCCGCTGACCTGGCTGAGGAGTACTCCGATAAGGTCTATTCCTCCACCGTGCATCAGAGCCAGATGGGCTCCTCCTTCTCCAGCAGCAGCTATGCCGAGTGGCTCTATGACGCCGCCCGCCAGGCCGGTGAGACCACCATCGTGGAGAACGACCAGAGCGACAGCTACGTCTTCAACTACTATGTGGTTCAGATCGACAGCCGCACCCGCGATGAGGCCGCTACCGCCGACGTCCGTCACGTCCTGGTCTCCGCCGGCTCCAATCCCACCGACGAGCAGTTCACCCAGGCTGAGGAGAAGGCCCAGAGCCTGCTGGACGGCTGGAAGTCCGGCAGCGCTGACGAGGAGTCCTTCGCTGTGATGGCGGTCCAGAACACCGCCGACCGCGGCTCTCAGAGCAGCGGCGGTCTGTACACCGGCGTGTCCCGCTATGACGGCTTTATCGAGGATTTCACCAACTGGTGCCTGGACAGCAGCCGTCAGCCTGGTGACACCGGACTGGTGAAGAACACCGGCAGCTCCACGCAGGGCTGGCACATCATGTACTTCGTGGGCTGGAACGATCCCGCCTGGAAGGTCACCGCCAAGAACGCCCTGGCTTCCGAGGCCACCAACGAGTGGGCCGAGGGCCTGTACGGTGATGTGGAGGCCCAGCAGGGCTCCGGCATCCAGTACGTAAAATAAACCTTTCTCTGCCCCCGAACCCCAGCGGTTCGGGGGCATTTTCCCGCCCGATTGCAGGCATATGTTGTGTTGTGTGGTAAAAACATTTGGGAGGCTCTTGGTATGACATCCACCCATTCTCTGTGGCAGTTTATCCGGCGTGAGCCGGTGCTGTCCATCTCCTTTGTGTGTGCCCTGGTCTCCGCCTTCTTTGTCCCCCCCTCCGCCGCCTATGTGGACTATATCGACCTGCGGGTACTGTGTCTGCTGTTTTGTCTGATGGCCGTGGTGGCGGGGCTTCAGGAGTGCGGATTGTTTTTGGTGCTGGCCCAGCGGCTGCTGGCGGGAGAGCGGCCGGTACGGCTCATTTCTCTCACCCTGATCCTGCTGCCCTTCTTCTGCTCCATGCTGGTGACCAACGATGTGGCCCTCATCACTTTCGTCCCCTTCGCCATTCTGGTGCTGGAGATGGTGGGCCGCCGGGATTTGCTTATTCCTATTATTTCCCTTCAGACGGTGGCCGCCAATCTGGGCAGCATGGCCACCCCGGTGGGCAACCCGCAAAACCTGTTTCTCTACGCCCATTTCTCCCTGTCCATGGGCGATTTTCTCTCTCTGCTGCTGCCCCTGACCCTCATCAGTCTGGTGGGCCTGGCGGCGGCAGGGCTGTACTTTGGCGGCAAGGGATGGATCTCCGTCTCCTTTCCGGAGCAGGTGCGCCTCACCAGTCCCAAACATCTGGCTCTTTACCTGGTGCTGTTTGGCCTGTGCCTGCTGTCGGTGTGCCGCATCCTGCCCTACGGCATCCTCACCGTCCTTGTGATCGTCTCCCTGCTGCTGGCCCGGCGGCAGCTGCTGGGCCAGGTGGACTACATGCTGCTGCTCACCTTTGTGTGCTTCTTTATTTTCAGCGGCAACCTGGGCCAGATGCCCGCCGTGCGCGCCGGTCTGGGCAGTCTGCTCTCCCGCAGCCCCCTGCTGTGCTCTGCTGCCGCCAGCCAGATCATCAGCAATGTCCCCGCCGCCGTACTTCTCTCCGGCCTTACCGAGGACTGGAAGGGACTGCTGGCCGGAGTGGATGTGGGCGGCCTGGGAACCCCGGTGGCCTCTCTGGCCAGCCTCATTTCCATGAAGTTCTATCTGCGCTCGCGGGAGGCAAAGCCGCTGCCCTACTTCCTGTGGTTCACTGCCGCCAACGTGGTAGGTCTGCTGGTGCTGCTGCCCGTGGCCGCCCGGTTGGTCCATTAAAGGAGGTCCACGATGATCCAATGGGACCCCAGAGCTCTGGAGGTACTCACCCGCCTGCGGACGTCCGGCTATCAGGCTGTACTGGTGGGCGGCTGTGTGCGGGACTTTCTGCGTGGGAAAGAGCCCCACGACTATGACGCCGCCACCTCCGCCCGACCGCAGGAAATCATGTCCGCCTGCGCCGACCTCACCTGCGTACCCACCGGGCTGCGCCACGGGACGGTGACAGTGCTTTGTCAGGGACTGCCGGTGGAGGTGACCACCTTCCGCCGGGAAGGGACGTACTCCGACGGCCGCCACCCCGACCAGGTGTCCTTCACCACCAGCCTGACGGAGGACTTGGCCCGGCGGGACTTTACCATCAACGCCATGGCCTGGGACGATGACGGGCTGGCCGACCGCTTTGGCGGCCAGGCCGACCTGGATGCCGGGCTCATCCGCTGTGTATGGGAACCGGAGCGCCGCTTTCAGGAGGACGCTCTGCGCATCCTCCGGGGACTTCGGCTGGCCGCTCAGCTGGACTTTGCCATCCATCCGGACACCGCCCAGGCCATCCGGACTGAGACGCCGCGGCTGGCCATGGTGGCCCGGGAGCGCATCGGCGTGGAGTTTCTCCGCCTGCTTTGCGGTCCCGGTGCTGGCCGGGTCCTGCTGGACTTTCCACAGACCGTGTGTGAAATTGTGCCCCAACTGGTCCCCACGGTGGGATTTGACCAGAAAAATCCCCACCACGCCTGGGATGTGTACACCCATCTGGTAAAAACGGTGGAAAAGGTGCCGCCGGAGCCAGCCCTGCGGCTGGCGGCGCTCCTTCACGATGTGGGCAAGCCCGCCACCTTTTTTATGGATGAGGGCGGCACCGGACACTTCTACGGCCACGCAGAAGAGAGCGCCCGGCTGTGTGAGGACGTTGCCGGGCAGCTGCGCCTGGACAGCGCCACCCGAAACCGGGTGGTCACACTGGTGCAGCGTCACCACCTGCCTCTCCAGCCTACCCAGGCCTGTGTGGGCCGGTGGCTGCGTCGGTTGGGACCGGAGCTCTTTTTTCAGCTTATTGATCTTATGAAGGCGGACGCTGCCTCCTGTCTCCCCGGACAGCCTCCCCGTCCGGAGCTGGACCAGGCCGCCGACCTGGCCCGCACCATTCTGGCCCAGGCTCCTTGCCTGACGTTAAAAGATCTGGCAGTGAACGGCCGGGACGCTATGGCGGCGGGACTGTCCGGCCCGGCCATCGGCCGCGCTCTCAACCGCCTGCTGGATCAGGTGGCGGAGGGAATTCTCCCCAACGACCGGGATATTTTGCTGGAACATCTGACAGACTAAAAACGCGGCGGCGTGACGAAAAAACTCGTCACGCCGCCGCGCTTCACTTTTTTCTTACTTCACCGGGCAGGTAAGCACCGCCGTCTGGGCGGGGGTGTCTGCAGTGAGTTCCAGGGTGTTGCTGGGATAGCGCACCACATCAGAGCACAGGGCCAAATAGTCCTCCAGCGGACCAATGACATCGTAGCCGAAGTTCTCCCCACGGTAGTGCATAGGGACGGCCACCCGGGGCTTCAGCTGCTCCACCACCTTGCGGGCCTGCTGAGCGTCAATGGTGTAAAAGCCGCCCACTGGGAAGAGAAGGGCGTCCAGTCCGGCAAGGCGCTGGATCTGCTCGGCCGTCAGCTCACAGCCCAGGTCGCCCAGATGGGCCACCCGCAGGCCCTCGGCGATGAAGATACGGATGGTATTCTTGCCCCGCAGAGCCCCCTGCTCCGGGTCGTGGTAGGTCTCGATCTCCTCCACCTGGACGGTGTGGCCCCGTCCGGAGAGGGTCACCAGCTCCGCGCCGGCGTGGTCGTCGTGCTGATGGCTGCAGTAGACGCCGTCTGCCTCCAGCTTCAGGTCGGGCAGCCCGGGCACCGAGCCGGGCCGATAGGGGTCCAGCACCAGCTTGCCCTGCTGAGTCTCCAGAGTAAAACAGGAGTGTCCATTCCATGTCAGATGCATAAGTCCATCCTTCCTTTCTTTTTTGTGAATATTATACCATAGCAAATGAAAAATTTGGAGCGTTCTTTTTTTCAGCCCGGTCATTGTCCGGTTATTTCTCTGCGTTTTTCCCTTTTACTCCACTCTTCTGTCCTTTCGCCGTCTTTTACCCTTCCCTTCTTTTCCCCAAAGTTCGGCACAATGCCCGATTCTCCCCCATTCCGCCCCCCTTGAATTTCCCAATTTCACAAAACCATTGTCCTTCCCTGCGATTTCTCCCGGTTTTTTAATTTTTTTGTAATTTTTCGACCATTTTATAGTTGAATTTCTCGCCCATTTGGAATACAATGATACCCGACACGCGAGGAGGGTCTAAGTTGCTGAATATCGTCTTAGTTGAACCTGAAATTCCCCAAAATTGCGGCAACATTGCCCGTACCTGCGCCGCCACCCGCAGCCGCCTGCACCTCATTGAGCCTCTGGGCTTTGACATCAGCGAAAAAGCGGTGCGCCGGGCCGGGCTGGACTACTGGCCCATGGTGGATCTGCGTGTATACCGAAACCTGGAGCACTTCTTCGCTGAGAACCCCAACCCCGACCTGTGGCTGGCCACCACCAAGGCCCCGCAGGACTATACCGGAGCCACGTTCCGCGACAACTGCTACCTGTTTTTCGGCAAGGAGACGGCAGGCCTGCCGGAGGAGTTCCGTCTGGCCCACTATGACCGCTGTATCCGAATTCCCATGCGGGCGGACGCCCGCAGCCTCAACCTGTCCAACTCCGTAGCCATTCTGGCCTACGAGGCGCTGCGCCAGCAGGGGTTCCCCCAACTGTCCGGCGTGGGTGAGATGGCAGGAGGGCGGGATGGTTCCCTCCCGTCCGGGGCACGCTGAACATTGGACGAGTCTCACCGCGCCGGTCCCCCGAGCCGCGGGTGATTTCGGAAAGTTTTTCCCTGTTCCATTTATTTGCGAAGAGAGGAGCGTTTTCCCATGAATTACAACAAGAAAACTGTCAAGGACATCGAGGTCGCCGGCAAGAAGGTTCTGCTGCGCTGCGACTTTAACGTGCCCATGGCCAAGGACGGCAGCGGCGTCATCACCGATGACAAGCGTATCCGCGCCGCTCTGCCCACCATCCAGTACCTGCTGGATCAGAATGCCGCTGTGATCGCCTGCTCCCACATGGGCAAGCCCAAGGGTGAGGTCGTCCCCTCCCTGAGCCTGAAGCCCGTGGCCAAGCGTCTGAGCGAGCTGCTGGGCAAAGAGGTCATCATGGCCGACGACGTGGTGGGTCCCGACGCCCAGGCCAAGGCCGCTGCTCTGAAGCCCGGTCAGATCATGCTGCTGGAGAACACCCGCTTTGAGAAGGGTGAGACCAAGAACGATCCCGAGCTGGCCAAGGCCATGGCTTCCATGGCTGAGGTGTATGTGTCCGACGCCTTCGGCGCTGTGCACCGCGCTCACGCCTCCACCGCCGGCGTTGCCGATTACCTGCCCGCTGTCAGCGGCTTCCTGATCCAGAAGGAGCTGGAGATCATCGGCGGCGCTCTGGCCAACCCCAAGCGTCCTCTGGTTGCCATCCTGGGCGGCAGCAAGGTCTCCTCCAAGATCGGCGTCATCAACAACCTGCTGGAGATCGCCGACACCATCATCATCGGCGGCGGCATGACCTACACCTTCCTGAAGGCTCAGGGTGGCTCCATCGGCAAGTCCCTGCTGGAAGAGGATTGGCTGGACTACTGCAACGACATGATGAAGAAGGCTCAGGAGAAGGGCGTAAAGCTGCTGCTGCCTGAGGACACCATCTGCGCCAAAGAGTTCTCCGCCGACGCTGAGCCCATCCTGGTAGACAGCATGAACATCCCCAACGACTGCCTGGGTATGGACATCGGCCCCAAGGCCATCGAGGCCTATTCCAACGCCGTGAAGGATGCCGGCACCGTGATCTGGAACGGCCCCATGGGCGTGTTTGAGTTCCCCGCCTTCGCTAAGGGCACCCAGGCTGTGGCCGAGGCCCTGAGCAACAGCAACGCCATCACCATCATCGGCGGCGGCGACAGCGCGGCTGCCGTGCAGCAGCTGGGCTATGCCGACAAGATGACCCACATCTCCACCGGCGGCGGCGCCAGCCTGGAGTTCATGGAGGGCAAGGAGCTGCCCGGCGTGGCTTGTTTGCTCGACGCCTAATTTCTCCATTCGTCTTGTTTGATTATTCCGAACTCCCCCGCCCCGGCCTGTGTGCCAGGGCGGCGGGCAGTCCGGTTCTATATCATCTCCCACAGCACCCGTATAAAGGAAAGGAAGAAAAAGAACATGAATCGTCGTTACCGTAAGACTATCATCGCCGGCAACTGGAAGATGAACAACACCCTGTCCCAGACCAAGGCTTTTGCTGAGGAGCTCAAGCCCATCATGCCCCGCGGCAAGTGGTGCAACGTGGTGCTGTGTGTGCCCGCCACCAACATTCAGTCCGCCGTCCGCCTGTTCAAGGACTGCCACATCGCCATCGGCGCTGAGACCTGCCACTATGAGGATCACGGCGCTTACACCGGTGAGATCACCGCTGAGATGATCAAGGAGGCCGGCGCCAAGTACGTCATCATCGGCCACTCCGAGCGCCGCCAGTACTATAACGAGACCGACTTCACCGTCAACAAGAAGGTCCACGCCGCCATCAATGCCGGCCTGTTCCCCATCATCTGCGTGGGCGAGAGCCTGGAGCAGCGTGAGCTGGGTGTGACCATGGAGCTGATCGCTTACCAGGTCAAGTGCGCTCTGGCCGGCGTGCCCGCCGACAAGATGCGTCACGTGGTCATCGCCTACGAGCCCCTGTGGGCTATCGGCACCGGCAAGACCGCCACTGCCGAGCAGGCCGGCGAGGTCTGCCAGGCCATCCGTGCCGTCATCCGCAAGCTGTACGGCGCTCACGTGGCCCGCTCTGTCACCATCCAGTACGGTGGTTCCATGAACGCCAAGAACGCCGCTGAGCTGCTGGCTCAGCCCGACGTGGACGGCGGCCTGATCGGCGGCGCCAGCCTGAAGCCCGCTGACTTCGTGCAGATCATTAACTCTGCTAATCAAGAGTAAGTACTACGGTGTGGAGCAGACAGGATGCCTGTCATGCTGTCTGCTCCAACTTTGATCAGAATTGAGGAAACATTTTTCATGAAAACTCCTACCACTTTGATCATTATGGACGGCTTTGGTCTCACCAGCCCCGACGCTGGCAACGCGGTGGCCAACGCCTCCACCCCCAATCTGGACCACATCTTCCGGGACTGCCCCGGCTGTAAGCTGTCTGCCTCCGGCCTGGACGTGGGTCTGCCTGAGGGCCAGATGGGCAACAGCGAGGTCGGCCACACCAACATGGGCGCTGGCCGGGTGGTCTTCCAGGACCTGCCCCGCATCACCCGGGACATTCAGACCGGGGACTTTTTCAAGAACAGCGCCTTCCTGGAGGCCATGGACAACTGCCGTGAGTGGGGTTCTTCCCTGCACCTGATGGGCCTTCTGTCTGACGGCGGTGTTCACAGCCACATCACTCACCTGTTCGCTCTGCTGAAGATGGCCAAGGAGCAGGGTCTGAAGAAGGTCTATGTCCACTGCTTCCTGGACGGCCGTGACGTGCCCCCCAGCTCCGGCAAGAGCTACGTGGAGCAGCTCCAGGCCAAGATCCAGGAGCTGGGCATCGGTGAGATCGCCACTGTTATGGGCCGCTACTACGCCATGGACCGTGACAAGCGCTGGGACCGCCTGCAGCGGGCCTACGACGCGATGGCCTGCGGCATCGGCCCTGTTGTTGAGGACGCTGCTCAGGCTGTTCAGGCCTCCTATGACGCCGGCGTGACCGACGAGTTCATGGAGCCTGTGGTCTGCTGCAAGGACGCCAAGGTCCACGACAACGACTCCATTATTTTCTTCAACTTCCGTCCTGACCGCGCCCGTGAGATCACCCGCTGCTTCGTGGACGAGGACTTCACCGACGTAGAGCGCAAGACCGGCTTCCTCTCTGTGGACTTTATCTGCACCACCGAGTATGACGCCACCATGCCCAACGTCACTGTGGCTTATCCCCGTCAGAAGCTGGAAAACATTTTTGGCGAGTATATCTCCAAGCAGGGTATGACCCAGCTGCGCATTGCCGAAACTGAGAAGTACGCCCATGTGACCTTCTTCTTCAACGGCGGCGTGGAGCAGGTGTTCCCCGGCGAGGATCGGGTGCTCATCCCCTCCCCCAAGGTTGCTACCTACGACCTGCAGCCTGAGATGTCCGCTTATGCGGTCACTGAGGAGGCTGTGCGCCGCATCGAGAGCGGCAACTATGACGTGATCATCCTCAACTTTGCCAACTGCGACATGGTGGGCCACACCGGCGTGTACGAGGCCGCTCTGAAGGCCGTGTCCACTGTGGACGAGTGCGTGGGCAAGGTTGTGGAGGCCACCTCCAAGATGGGCGGCGTGTCTCTCATCACCGCCGACCACGGCAATGCCGAGCACATGGTGGACGAGAAGGGCGATCCCTTCACCGCTCACACCACCAATCTGGTTCCCTTCTATATCGTGGGCGCCAGCGTGAAGCTGCGTGACGGCCGTCTGGCTGACATCGCTCCCACCATGCTGGACCTCATGGGCCTGGAAAAGCCCAAGGAGATGGATGGAGAGACCCTGATTCTCAACTAATTGCTTAATCTGGTTTTTCTGTCACATTACCCGGGCTTTTCCGGCCCATGTCCCCGCCAACGGCGGGATGGCGCTTGCGCCGTACAAGCGTTTTGCCTAAAGGGCAAAACCTTGGCGGAGGGCGAATTCATTTCGCCCGAGCATTTAAAATTTATGGGAACCCAAACGGGCTGGTCCGTTTGGGCCCTGGAAAAGCCCAAGGAGATGGACGGAGAGACCCTGATTCTCAACTGATAACTTAGTTCCCCTATAAGCGGGGACACGCCCCGCGTTTTAATAATCCATTTTCCCCTTGGCGGACAAGCTCCGCCGCATTTTGGAAAGGAGATTGATTCCCATGAAGCAGATGATCGAGATCGTTGACGTCCTGGGCCGTGAGATCCTGGACAGCCGCGGCAACCCCACCGTTGAGGTCGAGGTGTACCTGGAGGACGGCACCATGGGCCGTGCCTCCGTTCCCTCCGGCGCTTCCACCGGTATCTATGAGGCCTGCGAGCTGCGTGACGGCGACAAGAGCCGTTACATGGGCAAGGGCGTTGAGAACGCTGTGAAGAACGTGAACACCGAGATCGCTGAGTGCCTGATCGGCATGAACGTTCTGGACCAGGTCGCCATCGACAAGGCCATGATCGAGCTGGACGGCACCCCCAACAAGAGCCGTCTGGGCGCCAACGCCATTCTGGGCGCTTCCCTGGCTTGCGCCAAGGCTGCTGCCGAGTCCCTGGGCGTGGCTCTGTACAACTATATCGGCGGCGTTAACGCCAAGCAGCTGCCTGTTCCCATGATGAACATCCTCAACGGCGGCGCTCACGCCACCAACAACGTGGAGATCCAGGAGTTCATGATCATGCCTGTCTCCGCTCCTTCCTTCCGCGAGGCTCTGCGCCGCTGCGCTGAGGTCTTCCACACCCTGAAGACCGTGCTGAAGGAGAACGGCACTCCCGCCGCCGGTGTTGGCGACGAGGGCGGCTATGCTCCCAACCTGAAGAAGGACGAGGACGCTCTGAAGGTCATCGTTGAGGCCATCGAGAAGGCCGGCTACAAGCCCGGCGAGGACTTCAAGATCGCCATCGACGCTGCTTCCTCCGAGTGGTGGGACGACGAGCAGAAGTGCTACGTCCAGCCCAAGTCCGGCAAGAAGCTGACTCAGCAGCAGCTGGTCAACATGTGGAAGAAGTTCGCCGACAACTACCCCATCATCTCCCTGGAGGACGGCATGGCCGAGACCGACTGGGAAGGCTGGGCTATGCTGACCAAGGCCATCGGCGACCGCGTGCAGCTGGTTGGCGACGACCTGTTCGTGACCAACGTGGAGCGCCTGGCTACCGGCATTGAGAAGAAGGTTGGCAACGCCATCCTGATCAAGGTCAACCAGATCGGCACCCTGACCGAGACCCTGGACGCCATCCAGATGGCCAACCGCGCTGGTTACACCGCCATCGTCTCTCACCGTTCCGGCGAGACCGAGGACGCCACCATTGCTGACATCGCTGTGGCTCTGAACGCTGGCCAGATCAAGACCGGCGCTCCCAGCCGTACTGACCGTGTGGCCAAGTACAACCAGCTGCTCCGCATCGAGGAGGAGCTGGGCGAGATCGCTCAGTATCCCGGCATGAAGGCTTTCTTCAACCTGAAGTAATTCCTTCCAACTACAAGCAGGACCGCTTTTGCGGTCCTGCTTTTTTCTTGCCCAGCTCCTCCGGGGTCCCCGCCACGGGCGGGGCGCGCCTTACGGCGCGTACAAGCGTTTTGCCCAAGGGGCAAAACCTTGGCGCAGGGCGAATTCACTTCGCCCGAGCATATAAAAACAGCGGGTACCCATGGTGTGCCTGAGCACACCATGGGAGGCTGGGCGAGATCCTCAGTATCCCGGCATGAAGGCTTTCTTCAACCTGCGCTAAGTTTATTTAAACTTTCAAAGCAAAGCCGCCCTTAGGGGCGGCTTTGTTTTTCCCGCTTTCTTGAAAGAAAGCTTGGCAAAGAACTTCCTGCAAAGCTTCGCCTCTGCGCGCTCAGATAAGACTTCTACAAAAAAATTTGATAAAATGGAACCGAATCTCTTTCCCGTGCATCTATAAGACGTCCGGACAACAAGAGACGAGGTGAACCCCATGGAGAACAACCAGGACAACCGGCAGCGTTTCGCCGCCCTGATACGGGAACACAGCCATTCCATGTTCCGCGCCGCCCGTGCCATTCTGGACTGCGACGCCGACGCGGAGGATGCGGTAGGCGAGGCAGTTTTGCTGGCCTGGCAGGCCCTTCCCAAACTGAAAAACCAGGCTGCCGCCCGGCGCTGGCTGCTGAAGATCACCGTCAACTGTGCCTATGGCCAGCGGCGAAGCCAGCAGCGGGTGGTCTATATGGACGATCTGAGCCAGGCGGCAGGGAGTGCGCCGCTCCCGGAGCCATCCGGTCTGTGGGATGCGGTTTTGCGCCTTCCGGAGGACCAGCGGCTGGCTGTGATGTTCTACTATTATGAGGACATGCCGGTGGCGGAGATCGCCAAGACTTTGGGGGTTGCCCAGGGAACGGTAAAATCCCGGCTGAGCCGAGGGCGGGAACGTCTGAGAGCGCTGCTGCGCGAGGAGGAAGCATATGGATTTTGATTGGAAGGACTTTGACGCCCAAATGAAAGGGCGTGCAGGGATAGAGGTCTGCCCCATTCCCCAGGACTTTGAGGAGCGGCTGGAGAAGCGCCTGGAGGAGCTGCCTGCCCAGGCCAGGAGCAAAAAACGACTGGGGCGGCGGATCATCGCCATTATGGCTGCTGTGCTGATTCTGACCGGCTCCGCTCTGGCTATCTCTCCCACGCTGCGGGAAAAGCTTAGCCGGGCTCTGGGTCTTTTCGAAGCCTATACCACGCCATTTGAAGACGCTTCTGCCGTGGACCAGGGAGTGGAAATCCGCCTGCTATCTGCTATGGCAGACGAGTACACCGTCCGCATCTACCTGGAAGTGCAGGATCATACCGGGACGCAGCCCATGGAAAACATCTGTGACATCTTAATCGATTTCCTCACTCCAAAGGAAGGCACTGAGATTCGAGGCATGACCTCCGGGACCAAACTCCTTGGATATGAGGAAGATACCCACACCGCATTGGTCGAATTGCATGCGGCAGGTGAGAATTACAGTCAGATGAGAGACTGGAATCTCTGTATTGACGGGATTGCTTTTTATTATGGAGGCAGACGGGAATCCATTTACGGGACTTGGGAGATTCCCTTCACACTCACTCCTCTGGAAACCAGAACAGTCTCCCTGGACGCAGGCGATCACTCCGATTTCCACACCCTGAAAATCAGCCCCATCGGCATCGTTCTGGAGGGCGGCCCAGATAGTTTTATCCAAACGGATAATATGAATGTCGTATTTGCAGATGGACATACGGAAACCGCTGAAAAAAGCGTTGGCACAGGCGGCACCGGACACACCACAAGCACTTGGTACTTCTCAGAGCCTGTATCTCCCGAAGACATCGTCCGTTTGGAGCTGCCCTGTTGGACCATTACGTTGAACACTTCAGACCAGGGAAGTGTGATTCGGAAATAATTAAATTCGTCCTATTTCTACCAGGGCCGGTTCGCAAGTGAACCGGCCCTTCTCTTCCCCTTGCGGCTTTCCACAAGACAGGCTATAATGGGGAAAGAATCCTTTCTCCTACGCGAGAAAGCCCTGTGAGAACCTGCGCTTTTGGAAAAACGAGCAACAAGAAAGGGTGTATCTGTTTGGATCAGGCACTGTATGAGAATCATTTGACCATTCTGCGCTCGGAGCTGTCCATGGCCCTTGGGTGCACCGAACCCATTGCCATCGCCTACGCCGCCGCCAAGGCCCGCCAGCTGCTGGGAGAGATGCCCGAGCACTGCACTGTCCATTGCAGCGGTAATATTGTCAAAAACGTCATGGGCGTCACCGTCCCCAACTCCGGCGGCCTGCGGGGTATCGACGTAGCCGCCACCCTGGGCATTGTAGGCGGCAACCCCGAGTTGGAGCTGGCCGTGCTGGAGGGTATCACCGACGAGCACCGCGCCAAGGTGCGGGAACTGCTGAAGGGCGACTTCTGCTCCTGCAAGCTCATTGAAAATGTAGCCACCCTGTACATCGTGGTGGAGCTCACCGCCGGGGAGCACTCCGCCCTGGTGGAGATCCAGAATACCCACAAAAATATTACCCGGATGCAGAAGGACGGGGTGGACTGCCCCGGTGTCATCGTCACCAAGGAGGAGAAGATCCAGCAGAGCGGCGACCGCAGCCTGCTGACGGTGAAAAACATTCTGGAGTTTGCCGACGAGGTGAAGCTCTCCGAGGTAGAACCCATCCTCACTCCCCAGATCGAGTGCAACATGGCTATCTGCCGGGAGGGTCTGGAGCACTCCTACGGCGCCGAGGTGGGCCGTGTCCTGCTGGAGGGCTACACCGATCCTCCCGTCCACATCCGCGCCCGCGCCTACGCCGCCGCCGGCTCTGACGCTCGGATGAACGGCTGCCCCATGCCGGTGGTCATCAACTCGGGCAGCGGCAACCAGGGCATCACGGTCAGTGTGCCGGTAATCATCTACGCCCAGGAGCACAGCGTCCCCCGGGAGAAGCTGCTGCGGGCGCTGGTGGCCGCCAACCTCATCTCCATCCACCAGAAGAGCTATATCGGCAGCCTGTCCGCCTACTGCGGCGTGGTCAGCGCCGCCTGCGGAGCCGCCTGCGGCATCTGCTACCTGCTGGACTACCCCTATGAGGTGCTGTGCGACACCATCACCAACACCATTGCCACCGTGGGCGGCATGGTGTGCGACGGAGCCAAGTCCTCCTGCGCCGCCAAAATCGCCACCGCCGTGGAGACCGCCCTGCTGGGCATGAAGATGGGACTGCACAACCGCACCTTCCAGCCCGGTGAGGGTCTGGTCAACGAGGACGTGGAGGAGACCATCAGCAACATCGGCCGTATGGGCCGGGTGGGCATGAAGTCCACCGACAATGAGATTTTGAATATCATGCTGGGTAACTGATAAATAAACGCCGGGCAGGTACTGTGTACCTGCCCGGCGTTTGTTCTGTGTAAAGAAAGTTTTTTGAACCGATCCCAAAACGGCCCTTCTGGGCCGCGGCGCTTATGCGCCGTACAAGTGTTTTCGCCCTTGGCGAAAACCTTGGCGCAGGGCGAATTCACTTCGCCCGAGCATTTTAATCGCCGAAGGGTGGAGGCGGCCTCTGGCCGCCGGAACCCAAAAAGAAAGACATCTGCAATATGCAGATGTCTTTCTTTTTGGTACGCCCGAAGCCGAAGCGCAGCCCGGTGCGCCGGAGGCGCGCCGGGCCGCTGCGGGTCCCTTCCCAAGAAGGCGAGTGCATGGCACGAAGCCTGATTGGCAACAGAGCGCAGCAGTTATAAAAATAAAAAAGCTAGGATAGGCCTTACGACCTATCCTAGCCTGGTACGCCCGAAGGGACTCGAACCCCCAACATTCAGAACCGGAATCTGACGCTCTATCCATTGAACTACGGGCGCATCTCTTAAGTTTCTCCGTTATTATAGCAGATTCTCATCTCCTTGTAAAGGGTTAATTTCCTTTCCCAGTCCGCTTACCCACTGGATTTCCTGGGGGGGAACCTCCATACCGCAGGCCGCTCCCCGCCAATTTTCCCCCAGATAGACACGAAATTGGATCTCTCCCAGGGTGTAGATCTGCCCGGGATCATAGGGCTCCCCCAGCGGGGGCACAGGCACCGCCTGACGGCTGGGCGGGTAGGGCAGGCCGTAGCCTGTCTGCTTGCCTGCGCTCTCCTTCAGCGCCCAGAGCTGGGCAAAGTCCTCTCCCCGATCTCCCAGGCTGGCCAGCCAGGCCCGCTCTTCCGGACGACAGGTACGCTCCACCAAAGAAGGCCGCCAGGCGGCCCGCATCTCCTGGATATCCACCCCCACCTCCCCGTCGGCCAGGGCACACAGGGCCAGCTTTCCGCTGTGGCTCAGGTTAAAGTGACGCTGGGGATGGGCGGGAAACCAGGGCTTTCCCCGCTCCCCTGCCGCGATCTGCGGCAAGGGAGACAACCCCCAGTACCGCTCTGCTCCCCAGGCCAGCAGCTCTCTGGCCTGCTCCCGCCGGGCCAGATCGTTGATCCCCAAAAGTATCATGTGGAGGTACTCCTTCTCTCTACTTCATTTGCTGCCCGCTCTCCTGGGAGAAATCGGCAAACAGAACTCCCTGAGGCGGGCGGAAGGTAAAGCACACCATGGCCGTCACCAGCAGCGCCGCCAACAGAGCAGGCAAATGCCACCGCAGGCCCTGGAACGGTCCGGCCATGCGGGTGGGCAGCCAGAAGCCCAGAGCCATCAGCACACCGTACAGCACCAGGTCCGCTGCTAGGCTGTTCCAGCCCAGCACCACATGGAGAAGGTATCCCACCGCCAACATGGCCAGGCTGATCCCCACTCCCGTCAGCAGCCAGGGGCGCAGGCCGGTGGGCCTCCCCCAGGTGAGCCACACCGCCGACACCAGATAGGGCCAGAATAAAATTTTGGTGTGCTCCCAAATACTCTCGTTCACCGGTGAAAACAGGGCTGTGACCCCGTTGGGACACAGCCCGTAGACAAAGTGCAGCCCTGCTCCTGCCAGTACCGCCAGCACAAAGGCCAGGAGCAGCTGCTTTTTTTCATATACCATAAGGTCTCACCTCTCTCGGAGAAACCTTATGCCGCCGTTTCAATTTTTATGCGCTTATCCTACCAGTTCAAACAGACAGCCCCACAGCCGGTCCAGCCCCTCAAAGGGGGTATCCGGTCCCAGGCGGCATACCGCCAAGCCGTCTTCCACCTGGATTTGAATGTTCCAGCGCTCCCCCAACTGCTGCTGAAGCCAGACGCTGTCCTTCCCAGGCACCCGGAAACGGACCGTTCCGGTGGCCTGGTCCGCCTGGACCACCTCCGGTCCTCCCGGACCAAAGTCCTCCAGACGTGCCTTCAGATGTCGGGTCAGCCGTGCCACACGGGGCGCCTGGGCCGATGTGGGCACGATATTGCGTGTCAAATCCATGGCGTAACTCCTTACAATCTGGTCTCCAGGGGTACGCTGACCCCGTAGCCCTCTGCGGATAGGCGGCGCAGCAGAGTGGGCAGCACCCGGGCCGTCTCACTGCTGCCATCCAGCGTGAGGTACACCCGGGCATGGTTTCCGCTGATGCGGCTGAGCACCTTGTTTGCATAGGTACTGGCGCTCACACCCTGATCCGGGACCGCCGAAGCCGTCTCGTTCCAACAGATCCACCCCTCTTGCTCCAGCTCCTCCCGCTGGTTCTCCGGCACCAGGACCACCGAGGCGCGGGTATAGGCCACCTCACTGAGGGTCTCGTTGGCCTGCTCCAACAGGCGGCGGGCACCGGCCGCCGTGCGGCCCTGTGCAATCAGCCCGATGCTGTGTCCGCTGCCCAGAATCCGGAAGATCAGATCGTCCTCCCGCTCCAGGCCCTCTGCGTCAAAGAAAAAAATCGCCCTTTGACTGTAGCTGTCCAGCGTATCCAGGATCTCACTCAGCCCCTGGGCATCCTCACAGGAAAAACCAAGATAGGCGGGGATCACACTGGTGTCATCCGGATCGTCTGGCACAGTGATCTCGGGCTGGGGATCCTCCGTATTGTTGGTGGGGGGCAGTACGCCGGGGGTGGGCTGGCTCTGGTTGGCCTGGTTGTAATCCCGGATCCGGCTGCGGATGGAGTTCTGGGCCGCGTCCACAAACCAGGCATCGCTGAGCACCACCGCCGAGCTTTTGATGCGCACGATATACCCCTCGTCAATATCAATGACCGAGTAGGACAGGCCAAAAAAGCTGCACACGGTAGCAACCGGCACATAGGGTCTTCCGTTGCGCAGAATGGCTCGGCCGGAGATGGTCTCTTCCGTGATGGGATTATAGCATGTCCCCCGGTTCAGATCGAAGATCATCATCTGCTGCAGGTTATACAGGGTGACGGTCCCGCCGTCCCGGCTGTAACTGCTGCTGATACCTAAATTGATGCCGGTATAGCTGCTGTCAAAGACGGTGTAGGGCACGTACAATACGCCCCCCGACCAGGTTGGCATAGTATCCGATGTGAGCTCCAGCACGCTCTCATTGACTGCCGTCAGATAGATATTTCCCGCTGCCTGAGCGGTGTTCAGCAGCGCCACCAGCAGAGTCAGTACCAGGGCCAGCGCCGTCCGCTTTTTCCATTTCTTCACCGTCTTTGCCTCCTTTCCGGCACTTGCTAGCGAAATTATATCATAGTATAATCAGTTGGGCAAGACAGCCCCCCTTTAACCCATTTTTAAGAAAGGGTAAAGTACCCTTCAACCCGCGTGTGGTATCCTTATGGCACAATCTGGGGAAAGGAGCTAACACCATGGAAATTACCCTGGAGCAGGTGGAACGCCTGCGTGAAAAAGCCGACGTGTCCTACGGCCAGGCCAAGCAGGCCCTGGAGTACAGCGGCGGCAATCTGTTGGACGCCCTGATCTATCTGGAGGAGCAGGGCGCCATTCCCCGTCCCCAGGGGGCCTACTACTCCACACGAAATGAAACGCCTCCGCCGCCTCCCTCCCAGGAGGAGCTTGCCCCTCTGGGGGAGAAAACGGACGGGACGGAAAAAGGAAAGAAAAAGAAGTTTAAGGGCATAGGGGTGAAGGTAGTCAGCGGCAAGACCCTGTTCGGAACCCTGCGCCGCTGGCTCATTGACAATGAGCTGGAGATCTGGCGGCGGGGCCAGCCGGTGACCTCTCTGCCCATTTTGGTGCTGATTGTACTGGTACTCTTTGCTCCCTGGGTCTCGCTGCCCCTGCTGCTTCTGGGCCTGTTTTTTGGCTTCCGGTATCAGATCTCCGGCCCGGATCTGGAGGACGAGACCATCAACGGCGTGATGGGCAGTGTGGCCGATACCGCCGCCGACTTGGGCCGCCAGGTGATGGAAGAGCTGAAAAACCAGCACGATAAGTATAACAACCGCAAGAAATAACTATTTGGAATCAAAATTTTCAACGTAAGGGAGCGAACTCAATGGCAGAGAAGATCCTTCTGGTGGAGGACGAGGAGAAGCTGGCCCGGATGGTGGAGATGGAACTGCGCTATGAGGGCTATGAGGTGACCAAGGCCTTTGACGGGCGCAGCGGGCTGGAGCAGGCTCTAAGCGGCAAGTACGATCTGGTGCTGCTGGACATCATGCTGCCCCAGCTTTCCGGGATGGAGGTGCTGCGCCGTCTGCGCCGGGAGAGCGACCTGCCCGTTATCATGCTCACCGCCCGGGACAGCGTCATCGACAAGGTATCCGGTTTGGATTCCGGGGCGGACGACTATATCACCAAGCCCTTTGCCATCGAGGAGCTGCTGGCCCGGATCCGGGCTGCTCTGCGCAAACGGGCTGTCCACACCGGCAGCATCCTCACCGCCGGAGAGCTGGCTATGGATGTGGAGCGCCACCAGGTAAGCGTCCGGGGACAGAGTGTGGAGCTGACCAAGAAAGAATTTGATCTTCTGCACCAGCTGCTGGAGAACAAGGGCCGGGTACTCACCCGGGAGGCCCTGCTGGACAGCGTATGGGGCTTTGACTTTGTGGGAGAGACCAACTCGGTGGATGTGTACATCCGCTTTCTCCGCAGCAAGATCGACGAGGCCTTCTGCATCAAGCTCATCCACACCGTGCGCGGCGTGGGCTATGTGATCCGGGAGTCCTGACGCCACACAGAAAGGAAGTTATTGCAATGGTAATCGTCTACCAGTCTCACACCGGCTTTACCAAGGAGTACGCCCAGATGCTGGGCAAAGCAGAAAAGATGAAGACCTACACCTTGGCCGAGGCGGAGCGCCAGCTCCTGTCCGACGCCCAGGTGTTTTATATGGGACCTCTCACCGCCGGACACATCGGCGGTCTGGACCGGTCTATGAAGCGCTGGAAGATCCAGGGCGTATGCGGCGTGGGCATGTCCCAGCCCGGCGAGGGCACCATGGCCTCTCTGCGCCGGTCCAACTATGTGGGGGACGCGCCCCTGTTCTATCTTCAGGGCGGCTGGGCTCCCAAAAAGGTGGGATGGCTCAAGCGGCGGATGGTGAACATGGTCACCCGCTCCACCCGTCAATCCCTGGAGGCCAAAGGCTCCGCCCGCACCCCCCAGGAGCAGGCCATGCTGGACATGCTCCTGCACGGGGGCAGCTTTGTGGCCTTTGAGAACCTGGATTCCATCCGCGCCTGGCTCAAAACCCAAGCGTAATCATCCTTTTTGAGAAAGGAGGGCCGTCATGGCAAAAAAACGGCAGCGCTTTCACTCTCCGCCCCCCACGGCCCCCATTTCCACCGCCCGGGACACCTCTCTGGCCTTTCGGCTGAATCTGGGATTTTTCTTCCGCCAGCTGTGTATCTTTGTGGTGCTGGACCTGCTGCTGGCCGGTATGGCTCTGTGCGGGTTGATCCTCTACGGAGAAAACCGCTGTGCCGATGTGGCCGCCCTGGTGGAGGAGCGGGGCGTCCCCACCCAGGACGCCCTGGCCTGGATGGAGGCCAGCGACTACACCATCACTCTTTTGGACGGGGAGCCCACAGGCTACCCGGTGCCCGTTTTCGCCTGGCTCCCCATCCGGGAGGAGACCGCCGACGGTCTGCGGCTGTGGGACTTAAGCCGCTATTACCAGATCCAGATGCCCAGCGAGACCACCCCCTACGCCATCACGGTTAACCTGACCGGCATCTTCCAGACCTTGTACTGGGCGGGAGTTGTGGTTCTGGTGTTTCAGGGCATCTTCCTGCTCACCAGCCTGCTTGGCAACAACCGCTCCATCCGCAAGGTGCTGCGCCCCCTTCAGGAGCTGGCCGCCACCGCCTCCCGCCTCAGCTCCATGACCCACATGTCCCGCCAGGAGCTGGAGGCCCTGGCCGGGGAGCTGGAGAAGATCAACGCCAAGCATCTGGACAGCCGCATCGATCTGCCCGCCACCCAAAAGGAGCTGCGCTCTCTGGCCCAGTCCATCAACGCCATGCTGGAGCGCATCAACCGGGCTTACAGCGCCCAGGCCCGCTTCGTCTCCGATGCCAGCCACGAGCTGCGCACCCCAATCGCCGTCATCCAGGGCTACGCCGCCCTGCTGGACCGCTGGGGCAAGGACGACCCGGAGGCCCTGCAGGAGTCCATCAGCGCCATCCGCTCCGAGGCCAAGTCCATGGAGGAGCTGGTGGAGCAGCTTCTCTTCTTAGCCCGGGGAGATAACGATACCCAGCCGGTGAAACCCAGTCTGTTTGATCTGTCCGCTCTGGCCGGCGAGGTACTGCGGGAGGAAGAGATGATCTGCCCCGACCGGGTGTTCCTGCCCCGCTGGGGAGAGGAGCCGGTCCCGGTACGGGCCGACCAGGGACTGATCAAACAGGTCATGCGCATTTTAATGGACAACGCCATCAAATACAGTTCCCCGGGCAGCCGGATCTATCTGCGTCTCTCCACCCAGGAGCGCTACGCCCGTCTCACCGTACAGGATGAGGGAGACGGCATTCCTCCTGAGAGCATCCCCCACATCTTTGAGCGCTTTTACCGGACCGACCAGTCCCGGGACCGGAAAACCGGGGGCACCGGGCTGGGTCTGTCCATTGCCCGCTGGATCGTGGAGCGCCACGAGGGATGGTTTGAAGTGGTCTCCCGCCCCGGTGTGGGCACCCGCATCTCCTTTCTGCTGCCTCTGGCGCTGCCGGAACAGGAGGCAGGATAATGTGGTATGTCTATCTGCTACGCTGCGCCGACGACACCCTGTACGCCGGCTGCACCAACGATCCCCCGCGCCGCCTTCAGCAGCATAACGCCGG
The DNA here is from genome assembly GCF_046973065.1 of Flintibacter sp. Classification (NCBI taxonomy): domain Bacteria; kingdom Bacillati; phylum Bacillota; class Clostridia; order Eubacteriales; genus Flintibacter; species Flintibacter sp. The sequence goes on from NZ_JBKVXZ010000017.1 coordinate 59,386, forward strand.
GCAGGGCGCCAAGTATACCCGCTTCCGCCGTCCGGTCTCCCTGGTCTATCTGGAGCAGGCCGGGGATCACGGTCAGGCCCTGCGCCGGGAGGCCGCCTTAAAGCGCCTCACCCGCAAGGAGAAACTGGCCCTGATCGCCGCCGCGCCCCCTCTTTCTGACCCACCTATACCCACTGAAAAAAAGACGCCTTAGGGCGTCTTTTTTTGCTTTCGTTTTTCAAAACGAGGCATGCGTTTTTTTCAAATGCTATTTTTTTGCAGAATGCCCTTCCTCTCTTGCTTTTTCCCTGTATCACTACTATAATGTATGCTGATTTCTTATCACATTCTCCGCACCCCCTTCTTACACCAACGACCGGAAAAGGAGATGCTTATCCGATGAAGCGCGCTGCCATCCCCCTGATCCTGCTGGTGTCTGGATTTGTTCTGGGGCTGCTGTGTTCCGTATCGCTGCGGCACCCTGCCGCCGCAACGCCCGCTGCCGTGATTCAAAAGGAAGAGACTCCCTCGGAACCCGCGGTAAACACGACCAGCCTGCTTCACACTGCCGCCGCGGTCACCAACGCCTTGCATGACCAGGACTACGAGACTCTGTCCACCTATGTGCATCCCACCCGCGGGGTGACCTTTACCCCCTACTCCACGGTAGACCTTCAGCGCGACCAGAACTTTACCGCCGATCAGATCAAGAATCTGTCGTCGGATACCAGCACCTACACCTGGGGCTATGAGGACGGCCGGGGCGAGTCCATCCAAATGACCATGTCGGAGTATTTTACCCGCTTCGTCTTTGATGCGGACTATACACAGGCCCCTAAGGTGGGCGTAGACCAGATCATCACCAGCGGCAACGCCCTGGAAAATCTGACCGAGGCCTACCCAGACTGCCACTTTGTAGATTTCTGCTATCCCAGCCGGGACCCTGCCAACGAGGGACTGGATTGGTGTTCCCTCAAGCTGGTGTTCCTGGGAGAGAAAACCTCCTGGTATTTGGTGGGTGTGGTCCACGGAGAGTGGACCATCTGATGCACCCGAGATCATCCTTCAGCCGAAGACGGCTTTCATATTAGAAAGAGAGGCTTGCCGATACTGTGAAAATCATCATTATAGGCACCGGAAAAGTCGGTTTTTCTCTGGCAGAGCAGCTTTTGAACGAAAAGCATGACATTACCATCGTGGACACCCAAGACAGCGCCCTGCGCCGGGCCACCGACGCGCTGGACATTATGAGCGTCAAGGGCAACGGCGTATCCACCGACACCCTGCGGGAAGCGGGAGCGGAGGACGCCGACCTGCTGGTAGCTGCCACCAACTCCGACGAGGTGAACATGGTCTGCTGTCTCACCGCCAAGCACCTGGGAGCCAAGTACACCATCGCCCGCATCCGCAACCCGGAGTATAACCTGGGTCTGCACGAGCTGAAAAAGAACATGGGCATCGATATGGTCATCAACCCGGAAAACGCCACGGCGGTGGAAATTTCCCGCCTGCTACGCTTCCCCTCGGCGGCCAACATCGAGACCTTCTGCCGCGGCCGGGTGGAGCTGATGGGCTTTCGCCTGCAGGAGGGGGACTTCCTGGTCAACCAGCCCCTCCACGCCCTGTCTGCCCAGGTCAAGCAGCTCTCCCTGCTGGTGTGTGCCGTAGACCGGGACGGCGAGGTCACCATCCCCAACGGCTCCTTTGTGCCCCAAGTGGGGGACAAGCTTTATCTCATCGGTCGCCCCACCAGCCTGGACCAGTTCTTCCGCCTGCTGGGCCGGTACAGCCCCAAGGTAAAGACGGTATTCATTGTGGGCGGCGGCAAGATCTCGGTGTACCTCACCGCCATTCTGGAAAAGATGAAGATGCGGGTCAAGATCGTGGAGCTGAGCGAAAAGCGCTGCCGTCTGGTCAGCGAGATGATGCCCCGCACCACCGTTATCTGCGGCGACGGCACCGACCAGGAGCTGCTGGAGTCTGAGCGCATGTCCGC
>NZ_JBKVXZ010000018.1:0-24049 GCF_046973065.1 Flintibacter sp.
CCTTCATCTCGTCGTTGGGCAGGGGCACCACGCTGACGGTAGCCTCCGCCACGTGGTCGGCGGCGCAGCGCTGGATGGCCAGAGAGATGATCTCCCGGGCCTTGGTGTCGGCCTCGTCCTTGAAGCGGGCCTCGATCTCCTTGATCTTCATGGCCGACTCATGGGTCACGTCAGCTTCCAGCTGATCCAGCAGGTAGGTCTTGGCCTCCTCGGCGGTAAAGCCGGAGATGCGCTCCAAAGTGTCCACCTGCTCCTGCTTGATGCGCTCGGCCTCGGCCTGGGTAGCCTCCAGCTTGGCAAGACGGTTGGCAAGGTGCTCTTCCTTTTTCTCCATGTTCTCCGTCTTGCGGTCCAGGTTCTCTTCCTTCTGCTGCAGGCGGCGCTCCTGCTTCTGCAGGTCGGCGCGGCGCTCTTTCTCTTCCTGTTCGTACTCGTTGCGGGCCTTCAGGATCTCCTCCTTGGCCTCCACCAGAGCTTCCCGCTTCTTGCTCTCGGCGCTCTTATAGGCCTCGTTGACAATGCGGGTGGCCTCTTCCTCGGCGGAACCGATCTCACGCTCCGCCGTGGCCTTTCTCCGCTGGTATCCAAACAGGCTGCCGACGATAAACATCACCACAGCCACCAGAATACCCTCTATTATATAATATATCATATTGGTCTCTTACACCTCCAAAAAATTCAGCATCATATCTTCGCGGCGGACGGCCGCGCACTGTGTTTTTGCCGGGCATCCCAGCAAAAGACTTGACAGCATAAAATGAGCCGCAAGGCAAAGCCGCTCACCGCGTCTTTCATCCTTGCGACAACTGAAAAACGTCCCCCAAGTTTTTCATTTTTGTCCTGTACATATTGTAAAGGCAAGCTGGGTTTATGTCAAGATTTATTCATATTTGGAACAAAACCTTTCCCTCTTTCCCCGAGCAGCCCGCCCTCTTCCGGGTTTCTCCGGGTCGCCGGGTTAAAATTGGCAGAAAAATCAGTTTTACGCCGGAAATTTGGCCGTTTTTTCTCAAATAAATCTCTGTTCTTTTGTCAGGGAGTATGATAATATGATACCCGAGTATTTTTCGCTTTGGGCGCGGGATCGGACCGCGCCGGCGCAGAGAAGAGAAGGAGCGTACCATGATCACTGTTACCGATCTGGGCCTGCAGTACGGCGGGTCCCCCCTGTTTTCCCACGTGGATCTCCAGTTCACCCGGGGCAACTGCTACGGCATCATCGGCGCAAACGGCGCCGGTAAGTCCACCTTTCTGAAGATCCTGTCCGGAGACCTGGAGTCCACCTCCGGCGAGGTCTCCATCCTGCCCAACATCCGTATGTCTGTGCTGAAGCAGGACCAGAACGCCTACGACGCCTACAACGTGATGGACACCGTCATCATGGGCAACCAGCGTCTCTACGATATCGGCAAGCAGAAGGAAGCTCTGTATGCCAAAGAGGAGATGACCGACGAGGACGGCATGCTGGCCTGCCAGCTGGAGGAGGAGTATGCCGAGCTGGGAGGCTGGGAGGCCGAGAGCGACGCGTCCCGCATCCTCCAGGGACTTGGCATCGGCACCGATCTGCACTACAACGACATGGCCACCCTGGACGCCCGTCTGAAGGTGAAGGTGCTGCTGGCCCAGGCTCTGTTCGGCAACCCCGACCTGCTGATGATGGACGAGCCCACCAACAACCTGGACATCGACGCGGTCAACTGGCTGGAGGACTTCCTGCTGGACTTCCCCGGCACCGTCATCGTGGTCAGCCACGACCGTCACTTCCTGAACACCGTGTGTACCCACATCGTGGATATCGACTACGGCAAGATCAAGATGTACGTGGGCAACTACGACTTCTGGTATGAGTCCTCCCAGCTGGTGCAGCAGCTCATCAAAAACCAGAACAAGCGCAACGAGGAGAAGATCAAAGAGTTGCAGGACTTTATCTCCCGCTTCTCCGCCAACAAGTCCAAGTCCAAGCAGGCTACCGCCCGCCGGAAGCTCCTGGATAAGCTCACCGTGGAGGAGATGCCCGCTTCCTCCCGCCGCTATCCCTGGGTGGCCTTCTCTCCCGACCGTGAGGTGGGCAAGGACATTCTCTTTGTCACCGACGTGTCCAAGACCATCGACGGCGTGAAGGTGCTGGACAAGGTGTCCTTCATCGTGGGCCACGGGGACAAGATCGCCTTTGTGGGTGACAATGAGAACGCCCACACCGCTCTCTTTAAGATCCTGGCCGGGGAGATGGAGCCCGATGAGGGCACCGTGAAGTGGGGCCAGACCGCCACCTTCTCCTACTTCCCCAAGGACAACACCCCCTACTTCCAGGACAACGACGACAATCTGGTGCAGTGGCTGCGCCAGTTCTCCCCCGATCCCCAGGAGCAGTACCTGCGCGGCTTCCTGGGCCGGATGCTCTTCTCCGGCGACGAGGTATATAAGGCAGTCAAGGTGCTCTCCGGCGGTGAGAAGGTGCGCTGCATGCTCTCCCGGATGATGCTCTCCGGCGCCAACGTGCTCATGCTGGACCAGCCCACCAACCACCTGGACCTGGAGTCCATCGCCGCCCTGAACAAGGGCCTGGAGATGGTCAAATGCAACGTTCTGGTGGCCTCCCACGACCATCAGCTCATCCAGACCGTGTGTAACCGCATCTTTGACTTCACCGCTGACGGAAAGCTCGTCGACCGTATGATGACCTATGATGAGTATCTGGAGAGCCAAAAGCCCCAATAATCTCCAAAAATTGCCCATTTCTTTGGCGAAGCCAACCCCCTCCGGTATGGTCCGGAGGGGGTTTTTTGTCAGATTGGAGAAAATATTAAGGGCAGATGAGATTTTTGTAAAATCGGTTGACGCGGACCGGTTTCTTTCCTATAATGCTAGATGTAGGAAGTTGCGAGTAAAGAGTACAGAGAGGTAGAAATGCCATGGGAGCATCTGTGCCCAGGTCGGCGGGGATCGGCCTGATCGGACAATGGAATATGAAAAAACAATGACATGACCTGCGCGCCCTGCCGGCACGTGGGCTATGTCTTTTTTCTTTTTTATCCCTGCACGGTTGGAATACGGCACGCCTCTGCTCCGCCGTTTTCCAGCATGATTTACCCCAAAACGCAAAAAATGTTTGTAAGAGAGAAAGAGGAGGAATCCTAAGATGCAAATGTCAGACTTTCTGGGACTTCTGGGCGGCCTGGCGCTATTCCTGTACGGCATGCAGATGATGAGCTCCGGCCTGGAGGCCGCAGCCGGCAGCCGTATGAAAATGATTTTGGAGCGACTGACTGCCAACCGCTTTTTGGGCGTGCTGGTAGGCGCGGCCATCACCGCCGTTATTCAGTCGTCCTCCGCTACCACAGTCATGGTGGTTGGCTTTGTCAACGCGGGCATGATGACCCTCAATCAAGCGGTCTGGATCATCATGGGCGCCAACATCGGTACCACCGTCACCGGCCTGCTCATCGCCCTGGACGTGGGTGAGCTGGCTCCCCTGTTCGCCTTTGTAGGCGTGGCCCTGGTGGTCTTTGTGAAAAAGCTCCAGCTGCAGCACATCGGTCAGATCCTGGCCGGTCTGGGCGTGCTGTTCATCGGTATGGACATGATGAGCTCCGCCATGTCTCCCCTGCGGGAGTCTGAGGCCTTCATCAACCTCATGTCCACCTTCTCCAACCCCCTGCTGGGCATCCTGGCCGGCGCCGGCTTCACCGCCGTCATCCAATCCTCCTCCGCCTCGGTGGGTATCCTTCAGGCCCTGGCCAACAGCGGCGTGATCGGCCTGCCCAGCGCGGTGTTCGTGCTGTTCGGTCAGAACATCGGCACCTGTATCACTGCCGTGCTGGCCTCCATCGGCACCAACCGCAACGCCAAGCGTGCCACCATTATCCACCTGATGTTCAACGTCATCGGCACAGTGATCTTTACCATTTTGTTTCTTGTCTTCCCCATCGCCTATGTGATCGACGGTTCCCTGACCCTCCCTGGCTCCCTGGGACAGACCATTGCGGGACTCATGCCTGCCTCCCACGCCGGACAGATTGCTCTGGTGCACACCAGTTTCAACATCATCACCACCATCATCCTGCTGCCTCTGGGCAACTACCTGGCCAAGGCTGCGGTGAAGATCCTGCCCGAGCGTCCCGAGGACAAGGCCGACCAGCTCCACCTGGAGTACCTCACCCCCATCCAGATCAGCAGCAAGGACGGCGGCCTGGGTGTGTCCGCCATCTATGTGGACCAGATGCAGCATGAGCTGCGCCGCATGATGGAGATGGCCAAGGACAACGTGGAGGCCAGCTTCCGCTCCGTGCTGAACCGTGACGAGGAGGAGTTGGAGCAGGTAGAGAAGACCGAGGAGTACCTGGACTTCCTGAACAAGGAGATCTCCCTGCACGTCTCCCGCCTGATCACCTACGAAACCAACGAGAAGGCCTCCGCCGTGGTCAGCAGCTTCTTTACCATCTCCGGCAACATTGAGCGCATCGGCGACCACGCCGACAACCTGGCCGGTTACACCCGGATGCTCAACAAGCGCAACATCTCCTTCACCGGCGTGGCTCATGATGAGATTTCCGCTATGCGGGATATCTGCCTGGAGGGCATCAACGACCTGCTCTCTCTCAACGCCGGCAATGTGGAGTGGCTGGCCGATGTGTCCGCTCTGGAGCAGCGCATCGACGACATGACCAGCGACTACCGCCGCAACCACCTGGAGCGTATGCGTGACGGCGAGTGCTCTGACGAGGCCTGTATCCTCTACTCCGAGCTGCTCACCGACTTTGAGCGCATCGGCGACCACATTCTGAACATTGCCCAGGAGATGGCCAAGGTTCAGGAGCACATCTGATTTCCCCACAAAAAAATCGCCCGTCTTTGGACGGGCGATTTTTTCATGCCTGAGGCAGCTTCCCAATGGGAAATTCCAGCACACCGGCGGCCCCGGCGGCGATCTCATACTTATCAAAGACCACCACCACGGTACCGTCCTCCTGGAGATAGAAGTCCTCCTTCTCCTCCAACAGCGCCTCCAGGTCTACATCGTCAAAGAGCAGGGCCTTCTGCTCCTGGTCCCACTGGGACAGCTGCTCTTCCACGGCTGCCGCACCCTGGGCGGCCCAATTGGGACCCAGAACATCCCGCAGGGTCAGACTCTGGCCGGTCTCCAGGTCCAGGTTGTAGAAGTACTGCCGGAAGTAGGCGCTGGCCAGACTCTCCGTCTTAGTGACCACAAAGGAGGCCCACTGATCCGTGACCGACTTTACCTGATAGTCCACCTGGATCTGGATGGGCTGGAAGGTGTCCGGGTCTCCTCCCGTATCCAGATAGGCCTGGTAGTACTGCCGGGCCCGCTCCTTGCTCTCATCCACCTCCCGGCTGAGTACTGCGCTGATCTCCAGATTTACCCGCTGCTCCAGGCTGCTGTCTCCGGTGTTTTCGATCTGGGGCAGCTGGACCTGCACGTAGCTGGTCTCCTCCCGGCTCTCATAGGCCTGCCCGGTAAGGATCCGGCACAGCTGGCCCAGTACCGGCACATCGTCCACCGCCGCAGCCACCGCCGGGGAGGTGAGCACCACAAAGCAGGCGCACAGTCCGGCCGCGGCCGCAGCCGCCCGCTTCAGTCCCCGGCGGGGCAGCCTGGGCCGGCCGCCTGCCTGGATGGCGTCCTCCACCGCTCCCTCCAGTTCCGGTGGGGTGGGAATATCCCGGTAGGCCTGACGGCACTGTTCCATGGCATGGGAAAAACGGTCCTGTTTTTCTGTCATATCATCCCTCCTGCAAGCTCTCCCGCAATTTCTTCAGCCCCTTGTACAGGCGGCTTTTCACCGTGCTGAGATTGGTCCCGGTGATCTCCGCGATTTCGCTCAGCTGCATCTCCTCGTAAAAGCGCAGCAGCACCACGGTCTTGAGTTTGGGAGAGAGCCGGTCGATGGCCTGCTGCAGAGCCTCCCGGTCCTCCAGCGCGCTCTCCTGGCTGCTCTGGATCTGCTCGGGCGGCTCAGCCAGATAAATGACCCGCCGGTTCTGCCGCAGGAAGGACAGGCACTCCCGCACCAGAATACGGTAAAACCAGCTGCGCACCGCCTCCGGCTCCCGCAGGCTCTCCCAGTGCTGCAGGGCTTTGACCACGGCATCCTGTACCAGATCCATGGCCAGATCCCGGTCTCCCACGTATTGATAGGCCAAGCGATAAAAATAAGTTTGATTTTCCCGGATATAGCCTACCAAGCGCTCCCGTACATCCTACCCCGTAGTCTCCCCCTCCTTTCACTCATTCATAAGACGCACCGCCCGGCCGGAAAGTTTGCCCGGAGACGTTCTTTTTTAAAAAAGCGTGCGCTGTGGAGATTCCACAGCGCACGCTCCGCTCTCTTATCAAATTTCCTTCGCAGCTCTTACGAAGATGCCTTACAGGCTCAGGGCCTCCTTGACCTTGCCGATGATCAGCTCAGCAATGTCGCGGGAAGCGTCGGTGGACTGGGCGCCCAGGTGAGGAGTGACGATGAAGTTATCGCACTCGAACAGGGGGGAGTCGAAGGAAGCGCCCTCGGTCAGGCCGCCGGCAGCCAGCTCGTTCTCCATAACGTCGGAGGCATAGCCGCCGATCTTGCCGGCCTTCAGAGCCTCGTACATATCCTTCTCGTTGACGATACCGCCGCGGGCCATGTTCAGAACCACAGCGTCGTTCTTCATCTCAGCGATGGACTTGGCGTTGAACAGGTCCTTGGTCTCGGGGGTCAGAGGCATGTGGATGGTGACATAGTCAGCAGTCTTCAGCACCTCGTCGATGCTCATGCTGGTGGCCTGCTGCTCCTCAAACACGTGAGCGGGCAGGTAGGGATCGTAAGCCACGATGTTCATCTTGAAGGCGCGGCCCAGCTCACCCACGCGCTGGCCGATGCGGCCGAAGCCCAGGATGCCCAGGGTCTTGCCGCGCAGCTCACGGCCCACGAACTTATACTTATCCCAGTTCTTGTTGACCTTTACGTCATAGTTGGCGGGGATGGTGTGGCGGGACAGGTCCAGCATCTTGGAGAAGGTCAGCTCGGCCACGGCGTTGGCGTTCATGCCGGGAGCGTTGAAGACCTGGATGCCCTTAGCCTTGGCGGTATCCATGTCGATGTGGTTCAGGCCAACGGAGCAAACGCCGATGACCTTCAGATTCTTGGCGGCGTCCAGGATCTCCTTGTTGATGGCGGGGTCAACACGCATGATCAGCACATCATACTCGGGGATCAGCTTGGCCAGCTCCTCCTGGGTGGGCAGCATGTGGGTGTCCACCTGCATGTACTTGCTGAACTCCTCGGCGATGGAGCTGTGGACGGCGTCAATGATCAGACATTTCATGGCAAACAATCTTCCTTTCTCAATGTTTGGTCTTTCCAGTTATTTTGACAGGGATTGCCCTATGCGCACATGGTTTGTAATTACGCTTCTGCATTCCATTTTCGAATGTTTTTAAAAGCTAAGGCAGGGATTCTTCTCTCTTTTGCCCTATCTTTTGATACTATTAAACCATAAAATTATCATTCCGAACAGCAGATTTTTATCGATGGTTGCCACAGCTTTTTGGCTGTGATATAATAGTGCTATCCCAACGAAAAAATGAAGGAACTCCTTCATATATCTGGAATTTGGAAGGGGGAGACCGGTTGAATTTTCTCCATTTGAAGTATTTCCTGCTTGTGGCAGAGGAATTGAACATTACCAGGGCGGCCGAGCGGCTGTATATCTCCCAGCAATCGTTAAGCAACCACATCAGCAACATGGAGCGGGAGCTGGATGTCAAGCTCTTTACCCGCTCGCCCAAGCTGTCCCTGACCTACGCGGGGGACCTGCTGGTGGAGACCGCCACCCAGATTCTGGACCTGCACAGTCAGTACCTAGCTAAGGTGGGTGACATCAACCGCCACTACATGGGCGTGCTCCGTCTGGGCATCTCCCACACCTGCGGTCTGGCTCTGCTGCCTGAGGTGCTGCCCAAATTCCAGGCCGAGTTTCCCATGGTGGACTTCTCCCTCTTTGAAGGTAACTCCACCCACCTGGAGGACGAGCTGGCCCACGGCCGTGTGGATCTGATCGTCTGCTTCCAGCCCATCATGATGGAGGGTGTGGAGGTAGTCCCCCTGACCCAGGAGGACCTGATGCTGGTGGTGCCCCGCAGCTTTACCGACCAGATCTTCGGCGACCGGGCGGAGGAGATGCGTAAGCAGTTTGCCGACGGCGCGGACATTGACGCCTTCCAGCACATGCCCTTCATTCTCATCAAGCGTGGAAACCGCACCCGCAGCATCGTGGACCAGTATTTCAGCCGCCATTTCTTCAAACCCAAGCTGATTCTGGAGACGGAGAACACCATCACTACGCTGGCCATGGCCGAGGCGGGGGTGGGCATCACCATTTGCCCGGAGCTGTTTGTCAAGACCATCCACGTCACCGCCGCCCGCTCCTCCACCGACAAGCTGGACTTCTTCCCTCTCACCGACCCCTCTACCATCAGCCGTCTGGTGGTGGGTTACCGCCGGGACCGGTACCTGTCCCACTTTGGAGAGCGGTTCATTGAGCTGACACAGCAGGCTCTTCAGGGCTGATTTTGTATTATCTTCTCTATATTATACGATATAGAATCTAAAAGGAGCTGTTTTACCATGGGTAAGCTGACCGGAAAGACCGCCCTCATTACCGGCGCCTCCAAGGGCATCGGCGAGGGCATCGCCCGCACCTTTCTCAAGCACGGAGCCAAAGTGATTCTGGCCGCCCGGGGCGCCGCCGTAGAGGAGCTGGCCGCCCAGCTGGGCGAGAACGCCATGGCGGTGCGTATGGACGTGTCCGACCCCGCTAGTGTAAAGGCCGGGGTGGAGGCCGCCCAGGCCGCCTTTGGTCCCATCGACATTCTGGTATCTAACGCCGGCATCTGCAAGCTGGGAGACTTCCTTACCCAGAGCGATGAGGACCGGGACGCCCACCTGGACATCAACGTGAAGGGCGCCTGGAACACCTGCAAGGCGGTGATCCCCGGCATGCTGGAGCGCAAATGGGGCAAGATCGTCATTATGTCCTCCGTCACCGGCGATATGGTGGCCGACCCTGGCGAGGCCGCCTATGCCATGAGCAAGGCCGCCCTGGTGGGTCTCACCAAGGCCCTGGCCCGGGAGTTTGCTCCCACCATCAACGTCAACGCCATTTGCCCGGGCTATGTGCTCACCCCCATGGTGAAGGGGATGGCCCAGCAGTCCTGCCCGGACAACCCCCAGAGTGTCATCGACGGTATCGCCTCCGCCATTCCTCTGGGCCGCCTGGCCGATCCCACCGAGGTGGGCGAGCTGGCCGCTTTCCTTGCCAGCGACGAGGCCAGCTATCTCACCGGTGCCCAGTTCGTCATTGACGGCGGCTCCACCCTCCCCGAGACCAGCACCATGGGCGTGTAACGCCATATTCCCTTCCCCGGCCATCAGGCCGGGGATTTTTTATGGCCGCTCCGGGAAAATCACTCCTGCCTCCGGTGCAATCCCCTGGCGGGCCATGAGCTGCTCCACCGTAACAAAGCAGAACCCCTTCTCCTCCAGAGCGTCTACGATGCGGATGGCCGCCTCTGCGGAGGACTGATAGATGTCATGCATCAAAATCACGTCGCCGTCCTCCACCCGCTCCACCACGCTGGCCACGATGCGCTCCACGTCGTGGTCCTTCCAGTCCTCCGGGTCCACCGACCACAGAATAATCGGCCCGTCCGACCAGGTCCGTACTCCCTGGTCCACAAAGCCGTAGGGCGGCCGCAGCCAGTAGTTTCCCTCCCCCAAAATCTCCCGCAGAAGGGTGCGGGTCTTGCCGATCTGCAGGTCAAAATCGGTCTGGCTCAGTCCGGTCACATCCACGTGGTCATAGGTGTGCACCCCGATCTGGCACCCCTGGTCCTTCATCTGACGGATGAGCTTCTCGTTGCCAGGGATTCGGTTGCCCACCATAAAAAAGGTGGCGGGCACTTCCCGCAGCTCCAGCTGCTCCAGCAGCCAGCCGGTGGTATCCGCCCGGGGTCCGTCGTCAAAGGTGAGGGCCACCACCGGCACCTCCACCTCAGCCTCTCCCTCCGCGCTCTGCACCGGCTCCCCCACCGGGGTCAGCGCCAGAACAAAACACATCACCAAAAGGCCCAGCCCCACGCCCGGTCCCTTTCCTCGCCCCACGCCGCTCCCTCCTTTTGTTTTCTCCAACAAGAAGTATATGAGCTTTTCTTTGTTTTTTTCGGTGCAATGATTGCTAATTTTCCTGTTTTTGGCATAAAAAATCCCGGGGAGCACCCTCCCCGGGATAGGATCAAAGGATTTACGCTTTCGGGTCCTCGGTATCGAAGATGGTCTTGGCGCCTGCGGCCAGACCAGCCAGACCCTGGATCTCGCTGGGAATGATGATCTTGGTGGCCTTGCCGTTGGCGGCGGCGGTGAAGGCCTCCAGAGCCTTGATCTTCAAAACGCCTTCGCCGGGGGCGGCCTCGTTGATGAGCCGGATAGCGTCGGCGGTAGCCTGCTGCACCTTCAGGATGGCCTCTGCTTCTGCTTCGGCTTCCAGAATCTTGGCCTGCTTGGCACCCTCAGCCTGGAGGATAGCGGCCTGCTTGGCGGCATCAGCCTTCAGGATGGCAGACTGCTTTTCACCTTCGGCCACCAGGATCTGGGACTGCTTCTGGCCCTCGGCCTGGAGGATAGACTCACGGCGTTCACGCTCGGCCCGCATCTGCTTCTCCATGGACTCCTGGATATCCCGGGGAGGCATGATATTCTTCAGCTCCACACGGTTAACCTTGATGCCCCAGTTGTCGGTGGCCTCGTCCAGGATGGCACGCATCTGGGCGTTGATGTGGTCGCGGCTGGTGAGAGACTGGTCCAGCTCCAGATCGCCGATGATGTTACGCAGGGTGGTGGCGGTCAGGTTCTCGATGGCGCTCATGGGCTGCTCCACGCCGTAGGTGTAGAGCTTGGGGTCGGTGATCTGGAAGTAGATGACGGTGTCGATCTGCATGGTGACGTTATCCTTGGTGATGACAGGCTGGGGCGGGAAGTCCACCACCTGCTCCTTCAGGGACACGTTTTTGACCACCTGCTCAATAAAGGGGATCTTGAAGTGCAGGCCCACACCCCACACGGTCTGGAACGCGCCCAGACGCTCAATGACGTAGGCCCGGGACTGCTGTACCACCCGGATGTTGGACGCCAGGATGAGCAGGATCAGGATAATGACGATGACAGGGATCAATTTTGTAATGATGTCCATAAAGCCCATATGTTTCCTCCTTGTTCCCGATGTTTATACTGCCTTGGTCTGGTCTGCCGTTACCGGCTCCACGATGACCTTGACCCCCTGGATATGGAGCACGCGCACCTCCTGTCCAGCGGGGATGACCTCTTCTGTTTTGCTCCGGGCGCTCCACACCTGGCCGGCCAGATTTACCAGCCCCTCACCAGCCAGATTATTCACCGCCTGGGTGACCACGCCCACCGTTCCAATGACCCGGTCGGCATTGGTGGCCGAGTAGCCCGGCCGGAGCAGCTTTTTGGCCAGCGGACGCACCAGAGCCAGGGTAATGCCCGACAAAACGATGAACACAGTGATCTGCGGCCAGAATCCCAGCCCCAGCCCAGCGGTGATCAGCGCGCCCAGGGCGCCTACCGCAAACCAAATGCTGGTCAGCCCTACGGTGACCGCCTCGCCCACGGCAAAGGCAATCATCACGCCCAGCCATATGATCGCTTCCATAGCACACTCCTTTCTTGCGAGACTCTGTATACTCTTACGTCCCGTTGCCCATACCATACCATATTTTTTGTGAAAACTCCATAGCAAACCCTTCCAGTTTGGAAAAGGAATTGCGAATTTTTCCCCCGTCCGATATACTATATGTGATAAGCATCCATACAGCTCCTTTTTTCTCTGTTTTTCGCAGGCTAGGAACTGTTTTTTTATTGGAAAAATGGCCGGGTACAGCGCCCGGTCCGGGAGGTTTTACTGTGAATGATTTGACCTTTGCCGTGCCCACCCTGTTTGGGCTGGAAGGCCTGTGCGCCGACGAGATGCGCCGATTGAATCTGGAGGGAGTCCAGGCAGAGAACGGCCGGGTGCTGTGCCGGGGCTCGGCGCTGGACATTGCCCGGCTCAACCTGAACCTGCGCACCGGAGAGCGGGTGCTGCTGGTGCTGGGCTCTTTCCCGGCGGACAATTTTGACGCCCTGTTTGAGGGCACCAAGGCCCTGCCCTGGGAACGCTTTATCCCCCGGGAGGGACAGTTCCCTGTCAAGGGACACTGCCTCAACTCTGCTCTCCACGCCGTGCCCGCCTGCCAGGCCATTGTGAAGAAGGCGGTAGCCGCCCGGCTGGGGGAGAAGTACGGGCTCAACACCCTGCCGGAGACTGGCGCCCTCTACCAGATCCAGTTCTCCATTATGAAGGACACCGCTACCCTCATGCTGGACACCAGCGGTGCGGGACTGCACAAGCGGGGCTACCGGGCTCACGGCGTGGTGGCGCCTCTGCGGGAGACCCTGGCCGCCGCCATGGTGATGCTCTCCTGGTACAAGGGCCGTGACCCTCTGTGCGACCCCTTCTGCGGCAGCGGCACCATCCCCATCGAGGCCGCCCTCATCGCCAAGAACCGTGCCCCCGGCCTCAACCGCACCTTCTCTGCCCAGAAGTGGGCCTTTGTGGACAAGAAGCTGTGGCTGGAGGCCGCCGACCAGGCTATGGACCAGGAGTTTGACGGGGACTACGAGATCTGGGGCGGCGATCTGGACCCGGACGCGGTGGAGCTGGCCCGGCACAACGCAGAGCTGGCCGAGGTAGACGACGTGGTACACTTTGACGTGGACGATGCCCGCACCTTCCACTGGGGCGGGCTCTACGGCCGGGTGGTCACCAATCCCCCCTACGGTGAGCGCATCATGGAGCGCAAAGAGGCCGAGGAACTCTACCGGGCCTTCGGCAAGGCCTGGGCCAAGTTCCCTGATGGGTGGAAGCTCTACCTGCTGTCCTCCCACACGGAGTTCGAGCGCACCTTTGGCAAGCAGGCGGACAAGAAGCGTAAGCTCTACAACGGCATGCTCAAGTGCGACCTGTTTATGTACGGTATTAAATAAGTTTCGGCCCTTTGGGGCCGTTTGAGGTGATTTTTTGCGCCATCTGTTCATTATCAACCCCGTGGCCGGACGAAAGGGCAGCACCCAGGCTCTGCTGGACCAGCTGGACCGGGTCTCCTTCCCCCACGAGCGGGTCTTTACCGAAGGAGAGGGCCACGCGGAAAAGCTGGCCCGGCAGGCCGCCCAGACCGGCGAGCCGGTACGCATCTGGGCCTGCGGCGGAGACGGCACCCTAAATGAGGTGGTCAACGGGGCGGCAGGCTTTGACAACGCCGCCATTACCTGTGTGCCCAAAGGCACCGGCAACGACTTTTTAAAGGTATTTGGTCCCAATTACCGGGACCTGTTCTACGACCTGGAGGCTCTGGCCACCGGTCCCCAGACCACGCTGGACCTGATGGACTGCAACGGCAAGCTGGGACTGGATGTGGTGTGCGGGGGCGTAGACGCCCGCATCGCCGCTGGAGTGCACCGGTATAAGGACCTGCCCTTTGTCACCGGCAAGGGAGCCTACATTCTCTCTTTGATCGAAAACATCTTTTTAAAAGGTATCTGCCGTCCCATGGAGGTGCAGATGGGTCCGGTCCATTACAGCGGCCCCACCGCCATTGTCTGCGTATGCAACGGCCGGTACTACGGCGGCGGCTTTATGCCGGTGGCCGACGCGATGCCCGACGACGGGGTGCTTGATATGCTGCTGGTAGGCAAGGTGAGCCTGCTCACCTTTATCCGTCTGGTGGGCCAGTACGCCAAGGGCCGCTACAAGGATTACCCCCAGCTCATTGAGGATTTCCACGGCCAGGAGCTCACCTGGTCCAGCAAGGAACCCCTGGTGGCGGTGGTGGATGGGGAGGTGCTGGAGAGCACCTCCTTTACCGTGCGCCTCTCCGAAAAGAAAATTCACTTCTTCTATCCCAACGGGGCAAGCTACGCCCCCCACCTTTAAATAGGGGGGCTATCTTTATGCGACACAGCTATCAAGCTACTCTGGGGGCCTGCTTTGCCGGGTACATCGTCCAGTCGGTCATCAACCTCTTTGCCCCTTTGCTCTTTCTCACCTTCCAGCGGGAATTCTCCCTCTCTCTGGACCAGATTGCCCTGCTCATCACTGTCAATTTTCTGGTGCAGCTGTGCGTGGACGGCCTGTCCGCCCGGTTTGTGGATAAGATCGGCTGGCGGGTATGCATGGTGGCCGCCCATCTGTTTGCTGCACTGGGCCTTGTTCTGCTGGCTGTGCTGCCCGGCCGAATCCCCCCTCTGGCTGGTCTGACGACCGCTGTGGTTGTCTACGCCCTGGGCGGCGGTCTGCTGGAGGTGCTGGTCAGCCCCATTGCCGAGGCCTGCCCCACCCGCCGCAAGTCGGCGGTGATGGGTCTGCTCCACTCCTTCTACTGCTGGGGCAGCGTGGCCACCATCGCCCTGTCCACCCTGTTTTTTGTCTGTTTCGGCACCCAGAACTGGCGTATCCTGGCCATACTCTGGGCTCTGCTCCCCCTGGTCAACGCCCTGGTGTTTACCCAGGTCCCCCTGGCCACTCTCACGCCGGAGGGCGAGTCCGACCTCTCCCTGGGGCAGCTGTTCCGCACGCCCCGATTTTGGCTGTTTCTGCTGCTGATGGCCTGCGCGGGAGCCAGTGAGCTTTCCATCTCCCAGTGGGCCAGCGCCTTTGCAGAGTCTGCGCTGGGCGTGTCCAAAACGGTGGGCGATCTAGCCGGACCTCTGTCCTTTGCCCTGCTGATGGGCCTGTCCCGGCTAGTCTACGCCGCTTACAGCCGCAGTCACCCCTCCCCCACCGGCTTTATGACGGCCAGCACCGTCCTGTGCATCGCCGGATACCTGCTGGTCTCCCTCTCCCCCTGGCCCGCTCTGGCGCTGGTGGGGTGCGCCCTGTGCGGCATGGCGGTGGGCTGCATGTGGCCGGGCACCTTTAGTCTGGCGGCAGCCTGTTTTCCCCGCAGCGGCACCGCCCTGTTTGCCCTGCTGGCCCTGGCCGGAGACCTGGGATGCTCCGCCGGTCCCGGTCTGGTGGGACTGGTCTCCTCCGCCTGGGGCGACCACCTGCAATACGGTCTGCTGGCCGCGGCGGTCTTTCCCCTGCTGCTGCTTGCCGGTCTGGCTGTGCTGCGGAAAACACTCGCCCGACAAAATTAGCACTCTTTTTGTCAGTTTGTGAACGCATCGTAAATATTTTTTGAAACAGCCCTCTTTTTTGAAAAAGGGGGTTGATTTTTGAACAGGAAACGATTACTATAATACACGTGGTTAGCACTTAGATGTTTAGAGTGCTAAATCTCATTGGAATTTGTTTATTAAGTAACCATCATATAAGGAGGAACCCGTTATGAAACTGAAACCTTTGGCTGACCGCGTTGTTGTCAAGCTGGTAGAGGCCGAGGAGACCACCAAGGGCGGCATCATCCTCACCGGCGCCGCCAAGGAGAAGCCCGAAGTGGCTGAGGTTCTGGCTGTCGGCCCCGGCGGCATGGTGGACGGCAAGGAAGTCGTCATGAACGTGAAGGTGGGCGACAAGGTCATCACCAGCAAGTATGCCGGCACCCAGGTGAAGCTGGACGGCGACGAGGTCACCATCGTGCGTCAGAACGATATTCTGGCTATTGTCGAGTAAAACTCGTCCAGGGGGGATTGCATCCCCCCTAGATACGCACACGGCAAAGCCGTGTGCGATACCCCCCTAGCGGCCCGCCGCAGCGCACTCGCTGTGCTCGCACGTTTGCGGGCCGAGAAGTGATTTTCCGACGTACATGCCGCCGGAAAATCAGCTTTCAATTTTTTCGCCGCATTGCGGCGAACCAGGGGCGAAGCCCCTGGACCCCATTTCAACTACTCTCACTTATCTTGGAGGTAATGCGTTATGGCTAAGATTATTTGCTACGGCGAAGAGGCCCGCAAGGCTCTGGAGAAGGGCGTCAATCAGCTGGCTGACACCGTGAAGATCACCCTGGGTCCCAAGGGCCGCAATGTGGTGCTGGATAAGAAGTTCGGCGCTCCCCTGATCACCAACGACGGCGTGACCATCGCCAAGGAGATTGAGCTGCCCGATCCCTTTGAGAACATGGGCGCTCAGCTGGTGAAGGAAGTCTCCACCAAGACCAACGACGTGGCTGGCGACGGTACCACCACCGCTACCCTGCTGGCTCAGGCCATCATCCGCGAGGGCCTGAAGAACCTGGCCGCCGGTGCCAATCCCATGATCATGAAGAAGGGCATTGCCAAGGCCACCACCACCGCCATCGAGGCCATCAAAGCCAACAGCCAGAAGGTCAACGGCTCTGCTGACATCGCCCGCGTCGGCGCTGTCTCCTCCGGCGACGAGAACATCGGCAAGCTGATCGCTGAGGCCATGGAGAAGGTGGGCCACGACGGCGTTATCACCATCGAGGAGTCCAAGACCGCTGAGACCTACTCCGAGGTCGTGGAAGGCATGCAGTTTGACCGGGGCTACATCACCCCCTACATGGTCACCGACACCGAGAAGATGGAGGCCAACCTGGACGACGCCCTCATCCTCATCACCGATAAGAAGATCTCCAACATCCAGGAGCTGCTGCCCCTGCTGGAGCAGGTTGTCCAGTCCGGCAAGAAGCTGCTGATCATTGCTGAGGACGTGGAGGGCGACGCTCTGTCCACCCTGATCGTCAACCGTCTGCGCGGCACCCTGAACGTGGTCTGCGTCAAGGCCCCCGGCTTCGGCGATCGCCGCAAGGAGATGCTGCAGGATATCGCCATCCTGACCGGCGGCACTGTGATCTCCTCCGACGTGGGTCTGGAGCTGAAGGAAGCTCAGCTCAATCAGCTGGGCCAGGCTCGCCAGGTCAAGGTCACCAAGGAGAACACCACCATTGTCAACGGCGCTGGTAACTCCGAGGATATCAAGGCCCGTATTGGCCAGATCAAGAGCCAGATCGAGGTGACCACCTCCGATTACGACCGTGAGAAGCTGCAGGAGCGCCTGGCCAAGCTGGCCGGCGGCGTGGCTGTCATCAAGGTCGGCGCTGCCACTGAGGTGGAGATGAAGGAGAAGAAGCTGCGCATTGAGGACGCTCTGAACGCCACCCGCGCCGCTGTGGAAGAGGGCATCGTGGCCGGCGGCGGTACCGCTTACCTGAATGCCATCCCCGCTGTTGAGAAGCTGATGGCTGAGGTCGAGGGCGACGAGAAGACCGGCGTGCAGATCATTGCCTGCGCTCTGACTGCTCCTGTCAAGCAGATCGCTGCCAACGCCGGTATCGACGGCTCCGTGGTTCTGGAGAAGATCCGCGAGTCCGGCAAGACTGGCTACGGCTTCGATGCCTACAACGAGGTTTACTGCGACATGATTCCCGCCGGCATCGTGGATCCCACCAAGGTGAACCGCTCCGCTCTGGAGAACGCCGCCTCCATCGCCAGCACCCTGCTGACCACCGAGGCCCTGGTCGCCGACAAGCCCGAGCCCCCCGCACCTGCCGCTCCTGCTGCCCCTGATATGGGCGGCATGTACTAAGCAATCGTCTGAATCCATTGGGACACAAGCAATTGATGGAAGTGCAACCGTAAATTTACGATAAACTTACGACAATTGCAAAAGAAAATCGCCTGATTACGTATGAACGCCGCTGTCTGCAAATCGCAGACAGCGGCGTTTTACTGCACTTTGTGCCGTAGGGGAGGGGCTTGCCCCTCCCGCCGGTTTTCCCCGCAGAAACTTAGATTCTGGGCGCTCAGGCGCGCCTCCGCTGGGAGAACATGAAAAAGACGGGAGAAAAATGATGGTTTTACTTGAAAATATTGGCTGAGTGTGCTACATTTGAACATAGAACAAAATTCATATTTTGTTCTATCTGGAACACAGCCCCATGGGGCTGTCTCTCTCCATTCAGGAGAGAGACAAGCCTTTGTGGACTGGCTGGCGGACCAAATCAAATGATGTAAAGGAGTGTCTAGAAGTGAAAAAGCGACTATTGGCAAGCCTGATGTGTCTGTGCCTGCTGGTAGGGTTACTTCCTGCCACAGCACTGGCGGCGGGCGCGACCGATTGTCCCGGCGGCGATGAGTGCAACCACGAAGCGGCCATTGGGAACACGCACTATGGTACTTTGAAAGAAGCCATGGGTGCGGCTAAAAACGGAGAAACTGTTGACCTATTGAGAAATGTGACCCTGACCAAAAGTGTAGAGACTGTGAGAAAAGTTTCCGGCATTACACTTGATCTCAATGGTCATAACATTGACGGCACAGCAGTTACAAGCAGTAATGGTGTTGTATGGATGGGGACCAAATATGGGTGGAAACCTGTAGAAGGTACTGACAACACGATGAAAATCATCAACTCTGTCTCTGACCAAGGCGGCGAGATCAAGGGGACGCTGCCGGTCCAGTTCAGTACAGGCGATAGCCGCTATCCGATTCCCGGCGAGATCGGTGAAGGTGTGACGCTGACTGTTACCGGAGACGGAACCGACGCTGTCCAGTTGAAATCTTCTGCCTATCTGGTATACAGTGAGAACTCTAGGGATTATATCAAAAACGGTGGCTTTAAGGTCACTGCCGCTGACGGGATCGAGCGAATCTATAGTTCGTATGCTAATGCGGCCAAAGCGGCCTACAATGGTGTGGTCACTATGCTGCATGATTATAGCGGAACAGGGTCTATAAGCTCTGGTAACCGGGTAGGAGTACTGGATTTGGGGGGTAATACATTTACTTATCTGAATCCAGACAAAATAATTGAGATCAACTATGATAACGCAGGTATTACGATTCAAAACGGCACACTGACCGCCAATGCGGAGGTATTATCAAAGGGTGGCGTTACTGCACTGTATAATAATACCACACTAGTGCTGGAGCATGTGACCATGAATGTTCCCGGTAATAGCTATGGTATTGTGACAAACGGTACCAATACCGGAAACACGATTACGCTCAAGGACTCCACCCTGAATGTTCCTGATGGATATGGAATTTATTTCCCATCCTCCGGGAGTGTGGCGATTGAGGATTCTGTGATCAACGCTAAGTATTCCGGTGTGCAGATGTGCTCTGGCAGCTTGACTGTGAAGGGTGACAAGACCGCGATCACTACCACGGGTGAGCCTCAGCCGAAGACGGAGAATGATGGAGCCATTGCGGACGGTGCCGCGATCTCCGTTATTAACCGCAACTATCTCGGCGGAACTCCTACCATGAGTATTACTGGAGGTACCTTCTCCAGCAGTGAAAATGTAGATGCCGTCAAGGCATATACCTTCAGCAACACAAACAAGACTGAGGGCGAATGGAAAGATGCAAAAGATTTTTTGTCCATCTCCGGCGGTACATTCTCGTCTGATAATGTGACTGACTATCTTGATGATGGCTGTAAACTGGACGGTACTGGCAGTGTTGTCCCCTCTGATGGCTCCGTAGCAAGCATTGGAAACAAAGGGTATCGTTCTCTGGAAGAGGCCATCACAGCAGCCAAGGCGGGTGACACTGTCACGCTTCTCGAGAATGTGACTGAAGATGTGACCATCCCGGTGAATACGACTATCACCCTCGACCTGAACGGCAAGACACTCAAAAATAGTTCAGAGGATACGATCACAGTGGAGTATGGTGCGTCCCTGACGATTCAGGGGGATGGCACAGTAGACAATAAGAGCCATGGCCGTGCCGCGATCTATAATAACGGTACCGTAGTGCTGAACGGGGGGCAGTACACCCGCAGCGCGGAGACTGGACAAGACGCAGAGACTTCGGGGAAAAATTCCTATTATAACATTCTGAACCACGGCAGTATGACTATCAATAATGGTGTAACTGTAAGCCAGAACGGCGGTTTCTCCAGCATGATTGCAAATGGATATTACAATTATACCGATAACAATAATCCACGCAACGGTTATGTCAAAGGGACAAACCATGCAAATCCGGAGCTGGTGATCACTGGCGGTACGTTCAGCGGCGGCCTGAATACAGTAAAGAATGATGACGGGGCCAAGCTGACCATTGTGGATGGCATCTTTGAAAATACCAAGCAGGCCGCAGTGATGAACTGGAATGAGGCCACGATCAAGGGCGGTTCTTTCAGTGTACAGGATAGCGCTGGTTCTGTACTGGTCAACGGAAGTAACGGTGCTGATTCGGTCGATCAGGGTGTTCTGACCATTGAGGGCGGTACCTTCACCATACCGAGCGGTAAGCCTATTATTTCCATCAATCAGAGTGGGAAACCTACGGAAGCCAAGACTACTGTAAAGGGCGGCAGTTACTCCTCGTCGGTGGCGAAGTATGCGGATCCGAATTTGAACTTTGAGGCCAAGGACAGCAACGGCATCTACACTTACCACTCCAAGGTCGAGGACGCTCTGGACGCCGCCGGGAGCGACGGTACTGTGAGCACCACCGAAGAAAACCCCGACCTTGAGATCACTCTGCCCACCCCCACCAAGGAGGGCTACACCTTCCTGTATTGGGAGGCTAAGGACGGCACTCAGTACAAGGGTGGTCAGACGGTCAAGGCCAGTGTGTTCCAGGATCTCACCGCTGTGTGGAAGAAGAACAGCGATTCTTCCTCCGGTTCCTCCGACAACGAGCGCACCTACGCCATCATCACCGAAGACAACGGACACGGCTCCGTGACCGTCAGCGCGGACGAGGCCTCCGCTGGCACCCGCATCACCGTCACCGTGAAGCCCGACGCGGGCTATGAGCTGGACGAGCTGACCGTCACCGACGCCAAGAACAAGGACCTGAAGGTCACCAAGCGGTCCGAGACCACCTACACCTTCCACATGGCGGACAGCAAGGTCACTGTGGAGGCCAGCTTCGCCAAGGACGGGACTGTTCAGCAGCCTGACACCCGCTTTGACGATGTGGCCAAGAGCGCCTGGTACTACAAGGCGGTGGAGTATGTGGCTGAGAACGGGATCATGTCCGGCGTGTCCGCCCGGGAGTTCGCGCCCAACGCGGGCTTCAGCCGCGCCATGCTGGCCCAGACCCTGTACGCCATGTCCGGCAAGCCCGCTGTGAAGGCGGAGAGCATCTTCGCCGACGTGGCGGCCAACGCCTGGTACGCCGACGCGGTGAACTGGGCGGCGGAGAAGGGCTATGTCTCCGGCGTGGGCGACGGGAAGTTTGCCCCCGACGCCTCCGTGACCCGCGAGCAGATGGCCCTGATCCTGTACCGCTACGCAGGCAGCCCGGACGCCTCCGGCATGGCGCAGAAGGAGTTCACTGACAGCAGCAGCGTCAGCGCCTACGCCGTGGACGCCATCCGCTGGGCGGTCCACGAGGGCCTGATTTCCGGCATGGAGAACAACACCCTGGCTCCCCAGGGTACCGCTACCCGTGCCCAGGTGGCCCAGATCCTGATGAACTTCCATCAGAAGCTGGACAAGTAAACAGATTCTGATATATTGGAAATCACGAAGTCTTGAAGGGCGGCATGTACTAATCCAAAAGCATATGCAAAGCCCACGGCTCATGCCGTGGGCTTTTTTATAATATAAAAGTGTCAAAATCCGGTTCCTACCACTTCTCCGTGCCAGCCGTCCTCTTCCAGCGTGATGTACCCGCACCGGCTATATTCATAGGCCTCTTTGGGAACAGACGGGTCGCTGCCGGTATACGCTCCGGTGTTTCCCGCCATGGACCAGTTGAGGGCATAGTCGTTTTCCGGGACAAAGACGGTAGTCAGATAGAAACAGTAGGTATTCTCTCCGATCTCTCCCTGCTCCCGGAAATGCTGGGTGGCATCCTCTGCTGCCTCCACCTGAGTGGAGACATAGGTATAGCAGAATTTGCTGCCCGAAGCAGCCTGGAGATGGAAGGATTCAAAGGCCTGACAGTATACAGCGGCGGCCTCCAGATAGCTCTGCCCCTCATTGGGGATCACAATGTTCTGGTGCTCATAGTCTCCATTCAAAGCAGCGAACTCCAACTCGTCAATCCAGCCCCGCAGCTGCTGATAGGGAACACAGCTCTCCGACTGCGGCACCAGCCACACTTCCCCTGTCGGGCCCTCAAAACGCACCTCCTGGGCATCGGAGTAGGCGGTGAGGCTCCAGTCGTTAATCTGGGCAATGGTAACCGCCGCTGGACTTTGTTCCGGCGAGAAGCCGGGAGTCGTGGCCTCCACGATGTTCCATTGGATCTCTTTTAACTGGTTGGCGTTATAGACCGCATTGGTCGCTGACCAACAATCTTCATACACGATGGGCTCCCTGCCGTTTCGGGTCAGGGACAGTGTAAGATTGTCTCCCTCCTGAAGTTGAGTTAGATAACTTTTCAGAACAGAAAGCGCTTCCTCCCCCTGTCTGTCTTGGGATGAGATGGGATTCTGCTTTTCTCTCTGGGACTTACCCGCCTCCGGATTAGTCCCGCATGAGGCCACTATCGCCACGCAAACCAGGGCAGCCAATGCAACCATCCACTTTTGCGGCTTATTCCAGGCCAAAAGATTCCGGATACGGCCCTTGGTATTTCCCTCCCCAAAGGCCAACGGCGTGCCGCCCACCACTCTCCGTCCGGTGGACAGGCTGAGCAGAGAGGCGGAATAGTCCGCCCGGATATGGGCTCCCAGCGTCTGGAGCACCGCCTCATCACAGCTCATCTCCATATCCTTCTGGGCCAGGAAGAAGGACAACCAGACCAGAGGATTGAACCAGTGGATACACAGGGCCAGAAACGCCAGCAGCTTGACCAGATGGTCCAGACGCTTGATATGGTACTGCTCATGGAGGATAATATATTTTTGCTCCTCCTCGGACAGGATAGAGGGCAGATAGATCTTGGGCCGCAGCACCCCCAGCACAAAGGGGGATGCAATGTGATCGGCCAAATAAATGTTATCCCGCAGAGGTATCGCCCCTACCAGCCAGCGGCGAAGGCGGAGCATGGACAGCACACTGTACACCGCCATCAGCGCCATACCGGTCATCCAGCCCAGGGTAAGCAGCGCCACCGGCGCCTCCAGCGGATCGGCAACCAACTGCTCCTCCCCCTGGGGAAGGGCCTGATTGACGGCCTGGTTCACACCGGGGACTGGAAGGTCCACCTGGGGAAATTCAGTATGGACCAGGTCCGGCTGGACATATTGGATCTGGGTGGTGTAGGCAGCAGTCTGCCGGATGGGTGCATCGGTAAGGGCCAACAATGAGAAGCCTGTAGGGATAGAAAACGGGCACAGCAGCCGGAACAGGACCACCGACCACAGGGCATAGGAAAAGACTTTGGGCGCTTTTTTCAGAAGCAGCCGGGCGGCAAGCACAAATACAATGACCACACTGGTCGCAATGCTCATATTCAGAATCCGGGGCAGCAGTTCATAGGCTAAAAAGTCACTCATAAAACCTCACCCTTTTCTGTTTTCCTCAATCAGCTGCTGAAGCTGACGTACCTCCTCATCACTGAGCTTTTTCCGGGTGGTAAATGCGGCCAGGAAGGCGGGGAGAGAGCCATCAAAGGTCTCCTGCACAAACTGTTCACTCTGCCGGGCATAGAATTCCTCTCTGGAAAGAAGCGAGGACACCGTGCCGCTCTGGTTTTGGAACAGTCCCCGGCTGCACAGCCGCTTTAGTACCGTGTACGTGGTGGATTTTTTCCACTGGAGCTCCTGCTGGGCCAGTTGGACCAGCTGGGAAGAGGCCAGCGGCTCATTGGCCCAGATGAGATCCGCAAAGCGGCTCTCCACCGGGCCAAGTCTGATGTCTCCCATGGCGATTCCTCCTCTCACATTTTTGGTCTACAACTTGTCGTCTACAATGTTAGTTTACGACTTGTAGACCAGTTTGTCAAGCGCCGTTCTCAGCAAAAAAGGACGCCTTCTCAGGCGTCCTTTTGTAAGCGTCAAACGTGGGACCGGGTAGACAGGTATGAGAGAATAGTGGTGGAACGTATCGAAGCGTTCCACCACTATTAACTTTAGGCGGTGTAACTGTATGACGAGCAATGAACTGAAACACCAGGCA